>JAUCGG010000021.1 GCA_030378015.1 Desulfococcaceae bacterium HSG8 | reverse complement strand
TTTGCCAATCCCGTTATTGTCCGGTCCCTGATTTTCAGGATTAAAGAATAAGCATGATTTACAGCAGATTAATCCCGAAAATCTTTTAATCCTGCAAATCGTGGTTCAGAAATGATGTCCGGGTCATAAGGCAGGCAGTTTGTAGTTCCGCCTTCAGGCGGTATCACGCAGTTTGTAGTTCCGCCTTTAGGCGGTATCATGCCGCCTGAAGGCGGAACTACAAACTGGTATGTTTATTATTGGAAATCGCCTAAATCCGCGAAGTACAAAGCCTGCTTTGTCCGGGATTATCACAAAGCAAACTTTGCACTCCCTAAAAAACTTCGGCGCCGGACTGATTATGCTTGCCCATGCCCCGCTGATCTGATATAATTCATTTATAATTCAGCAGATGGAGAATCCGCTGTCCGCAAATTTTCATCTGCTGGGGATCTCCCGGAAAATAATATACCCGGTGCTGCTCTGCCGCGGGACACGGATAACACAGATTTTATTACTGGAAATGATCCGTGTTCATCCGTGTCCTGAAAACCGCGGGTAATTTAATTCCTGAGATCAAAGAATATATACGAGGAGTGCAAAAAGTTTTGCTCTCCTTCTCGTCAGAATCTTAACTGGTTGACAAAAGGAAACAAAATGCTACCTGAATATTTTGAATTTACACTCCCTTCAAAAGTAGTTTACGGAATCGGAATTTTGAACAATATCGCCAATGCTGTCAGACCCTTCGGTCAGCGGAAAGCGATTCTGGTCACAGATGAAATACTGGTCAAAGCGGGCCCCGTGGATAAGGTGAAAAAAGGTTTTGAAAGCACCGATATTGAAATCGTCTGCATGTACGATAAAGTTCCGCCTAATTCTACCATCAGAACCGTGGAAGAGTGCGCCTCGCTCGCCAAAACCCATGAATGCGATATGATCATCGCCATCGGCGGCGGAAGTGTCATTGATACAGCCAAAGTTGCCAACATCATCATTGTCAAAGGCGGAAAACTGGAAGATCATATGGGGGCATATCTGCTGGACAGCAATGATGAACTTCTGCCGACGATATTCATTCCCACCACTGCCGGAACAGGCTCGGAAGTCACCAAAGTGGCTGTAATTGCCGATCCGGACAATGATGTGAAACTCCCCTTTGCAGAAGAACAGTTCCTGCCCAAACTCGCGATTCTTGACCCCGAAGTTACAGTTTCCATGCCGGGAAAACTGACTGCCGCGACAGGTATGGATGCCATGACCCATGCCATTGAGGCCTATGTGGATAAGGAGCGGTCTCCGGCTTCCGATGCCCTTGCCCTTCATGCCATCCGCCTGATAAGCGACAGCATTTTGCAGGCATGTGCCCATCCCGAAGACCTTCAGGCCCGCGGTGCCATGCTTACGGGCAGTTTTCTGGCAGGCGTTGCATTTTCCCATTCAATGGTGGGCATGGCGCATGGGATTTCCCATGCCCTGGGGGGAGTATATCATATCCCGCACGGCCTGGCCAATGCGCTTGTATTGCCGGAAGTCATGGCCTACAATCTGGAATGCGAAACAGAGCGTTTCGCGGATATCGCCCTGGCAATGGGCGTTACCTTTCCCCAACTGATAAACGAGGGGCGGAGCGTTCTGAAATCAGGGAGTCTGGCTTCTGTTACAAAAAAATCCGAGGCAGCAAATATGGTCAGGGAGTGGTTCGGGAGCAAATCTTTCAAGGTCCGAAGCGCGGCCGCAAACGCGCTCGGTAACCTGGGATTCATTGACCAGTGGCTGAGGAAGCAGGCGGCCTGGGCCGGTGTGGAAAAAATACGGACACTGAACCGCCAGTTGTCATATCTGACAAAGATGCCTCTCAATCTGAGAGACGCGGGGATTGATGACGGGCTGGCAAAGCTGGATCAGGTGGCTACTACAGCTATGGAGGACGGTTCTATGCTGTATAATCCCAGGGAACCTGAACGGGACGCGGTCATTAAAATCGTCAGAAGGGCTTACGACGCGAAACCGGCTCCCCTGCCTGTTTCAGAGGAAGACCTCCGCCCCTCGGCTGGGAAGCTCGCGGGCAAGGAAATGAAAGATGTTTTCAAAGACACGGAGATGCTTTACAGTGTGCTGACCGAGTTTTATGAACAACTGAGAGATGACCCGGGAATCGGTGCCGCGTTGAAAAAAACCGGTCTTTGCATCCAGTTTGTTTACAGGAATCCGGACGGCGTTATTACGATTGATGCAACAGGAGATGACCTGGGGATTATTAAAGGGGAATTTGACGGCAGTCCCGAGGTTACAATGACCATGAACGCGGATTTCGCGCATAAATTCTGGCATGGCAAGGCCAATCTGGTGAGCGCACTGACCCGCCGCCAGGTCTCTGCCAAAGGGAATGTACCCAAAACAGTTAAACTGCTGCCGATCCTGAAACCGGCTTATGAACTGTATCCCCGTTTTTTGAGAGAGAAGGGGCTGGGGCATCTTGTTATTTCTTGAAGCGTGAAACGTGAAACGTGAAACATGAAACGTGATTCACGCTTTTTTACTCGTTCCCAGGCTCCGCCTGGGAATGCATTCCGCAAGAAATGTAGGGTGGGTGGAGCGAAGCGTAACCCACCATCGCATCACTCGCCGACAAATATCATCATCGGCCGGCAATGGTGGGTTCCGCTGGCGCTCCACCCACCCTATATTTTCCGGAATCGGGTATTTTATTGAAAGTGTAGAAATGTAGGGTGGGTGGAGCGAAGCGTAACCCACCATCGCATCACTCGCCGACAAATATCATCATCGGCGGCAATGGTGGGTTATGCTGGCGATCCACCCCATATGCATCAAGCTAAGGATTTTTATGATTCCGGAACCCCCGAAAATAAAGGTTTTGCGTTTCGGCTACCGTTCAGTCAGAATTAATAAAATCAGCATGTTAAAATCTTAGCTTGATGCATATGGCGCTCCACCCACCCTGCATTTTCCGGAATCGGGTATTTTATTGAGAGTGCAATACAATCCGAAAATATAGAAAAGATGAAGCAGGAGAAACCCTGATGGGAATGAGACACGACAGCGAACTATGGCGGCGCAGAGAAGACATCAGCAATCAGATTGAGCGATGGGTCAGTGAGAATACCGAGCGGCCTGTTGCTGAGGAAATGGCCGAAGTCCTGGCCGAAGCAAAGGAGGCATTGGCTGTTTGCGATGCTGATTCCGTTCTCCTCTTGAAAATCAAGGCTGTTTTAACCCGGTATGAGAGAGTGAAGACTAAGGGATTTTCCAAGAAATAAAATCCCCGTTGCTGCAGCAGGAATAAATTCTTATGCTGAAAAGAACCAAAAATAAGGGATTCTGGATCGGAATACCCCCGTGGATATTTATCGGTGCGGTGGCTGTGCTGTTCCCCATCTTTGCCTTCATGACAATAGAGAATATTCACCGCTATAAGGAGAACAGCACCCGGCTTTTGGTGGAAAAAGGTTCCGCACTGATAAGGTCTTTTGAAGCCAGCACCCGCACAGAGATGATGGGAACGCGCTGGAGCGGGAACCAGCTCCAGAGACTCCTCACCGAAACCGCGCAGCAGCCGGATATCGCTTATCTCCTTGTGGCCAACACCGAGGGGACGATCCTGGCCCATAATGATTCTGATTACATCGGGAAGGTTCACGGGAAAAAGCTGAACCTTGAAGAACTCTCCCTTTCCACAGATGTCGGATGGCGTATGGTTGTCGGACCCGAAGGCAAAAAACTGTTCGAGGTCTTTCGCATGTTCAACCCCGGGGGAATGTATATACCCGAACGATGCAGGACATGCCCGAATATGCTCAGAAGATGGCTTATGTCCCACGCCCATCACAAAAATTCCGAGGCTGAATCCCTGGTTATTTTTGTGGGTCTTGATATGCGCCCCATAGACGAAGCCAGGAAAGCAGATACCCGCCACACCGTTGTTATGGGGCTGTTCCTGCTTTTTATCGGCCTTGCCGGCATTCTGCTGCTCTTTCTGGCCCAGGGGTATCGTACTGCGAAAATGTCGCTATCCAGGATAAAAGCCTTTTCTGACAATGTGGTGGAACATATGCCCATCGGCCTTTTCGCCATAGACAGCAATGAAAGAATCGCCTCATTCAACCATGTGGCCGGGTCGGTTCTCCGCCTTCCGTCAGATGAAGCAGTCGGGAAAGATGCAACAGAAATTCTCCCCCATGAACTGTGCAAGCTGATAGAAAACCCGGATATCAGGCAGGGGGTTGTTGAAAAAGAGATAGAATGTCATGTATGTGACGGGAAGGTTGTCCCGCTGGAAGTCAGCGCAACGCGGCTCCATGATGAAAGCGGAACATTTCTCGGATATGTGATGCTTTTTAAAGACCTGACCGAAGTTCGGAGCCTGAGAAAAGAAATTGCCAGGAGCCAGAGGCTGGCATCTGTCGGGAGTCTGGCCGCGGGGGTGGCCCATGAGATACGGAACCCCCTGAGTTCGATAAAAGGATTCGCAACCTATTTTAAAGAAAAATACTCTGATGTTCCTGATGACCAGAAAATTGCAGACATCCTGATCCAGGAAGTGGATCGCCTGAACCGTGTGGTTGGGCAGCTCCTTGAACTTGCAAGGCCCGTCAGCATTTCGAGCAAATCTGTTCATCTCAGGACACTGATTGAGGATTCCGTCAGACTGATTGAGCATCAGGCAGAAGAAAAACATATTGAAATAAATACAGTCTTCCCCCATGAGACAGAAAATGTATTTGTTGATCAGGATCGGATAAGCCAGGTTCTCTTGAACCTGTACTTAAACGCTATGGAAGCAATGGAAAGCGGCGGAAATCTTTCGGTTGAAGTGTCGGAACACAAGGAAAAAGGAAATCTGGCGATCAGGGTCTCAGATACCGGAACGGGCATCAGCAAGGCGGAACTGGGGCGTATATTTGATCCGTATTTTACGACCAAATCCTCTGGTACAGGTCTGGGGCTTGCCATTGTGCATAATATCCTGGAGGCTCATAACGGTAAGATAAAAGTGGATAGTACAGAAGAGGAGGGAACCGCCGTTACAATATTTTTGCCCTGCAATGCGGGCTGACGGTTGTAGAGTGGGGCTTGCCCGAAAAACCTCGGAGGTCTTCCGCGGTCCTGTCCCCGGAAGAAGTCAGACCTCCGAGGTTTACACAGGCTAATAAGTCTTCCCGGGGACAATATCCCGAAAAACCTCGGAGGTCTTCCGCGGTCCCGTTCCCAGAAGAAGCCAGACCTCCGAGGTTTACGCAGGCTCATAAGTTAAGTCTTCCCGGAGATCGCAAAAAGAAAACTGTTAAGAAATTTCTGAAAACAATTCCGAAAAGACTGAGAAAAAATCTCGGAGGTGTGTGTTCGGACATGTATGACGGCTTTATTAACGCTGCAAAAGAGGTTTTCGGGAAAAGAGTCATAATCATAGCCGACCGTTTCCACGTTGCAAAATTGTACAGAAAAGACTTTGACGGATTTCGCAGGAATGAGATGAATCGCCTGAAGAAGGAACTGTCGGAAGAAGAATACGGAAAACTGAAAGGTGCGATGTGGGCATTGCGGAAAAAAGAAGACAGGCTGAGTGATGAGGAAAAGGAAATTCTGAATTGTCTGTTCGGATATTCTCCGGAATTAAAGCTTGCCTATGATTTTTGTAATGAACTTACTGATATTTTTGAAGAAGATATCTGTAAGAGTGATGCGGAACGGGAAATCAGGATTTGGAAAATCCGGGTCGGAGCGAGCGGCCTGAAGTGTTTTGACAGCTTCCTGAAGACACTCGGAAAACGTTACCGTGAGATTACAAATTATTTTATCAGTCGGCAGACAAGCGGCTTCGTGGAAGGACTTAATAATAAGATCAAAGTAATAAAACGGCGTTGTTACGGGATTACAAATACGGATAATCTGTTCCGAAGAATATTTCTCGATATCAGAGGGTATTCTCTCTTTGCCGGTTTACATTAATGAGAACGATAAATATGAATTGTCAAAGAGCCGTAAAATATAATAACCTTTTGTTTTATAAACTAAATGGCTTCAACACGAATTACCAGAGAGGCACATTTAAATGGAAAGATGAAGACCGGTTTGAGAAGGGAGGCCATGTGAGTTCCGGGGAAATTATCCAAATACTCGGAGTACGCAACAACCTCGCTCACTTTAACTGCTTTTCTAAAGAAGCAAATTATGAGAATCGGAAAAAGATCGGAAAATTGATGCTGATTTCAAAAAAATACATTGAACTCCTGATTGAGACGTACCCGCAGGAAATGGAAAACAAAACTTTTAAAGAGATAATCAGGAGATTTAAATTTGCCCGAATCGGAGATTTTTGAGCTATTTGTTCTCTTTGCTGTGTTCACTGTCAGAAATGACAAAATCCGATTGCATCTGTACGCGATATGACCATCGCAGAGGAAGAAAGGTATCAGAAATGAATAAGAAAATACCCGGATTCAAAACAGAGGCAGAGGAACGTCGTTTTTGGCACCGGCATGATTCTTCTGAGTATATTGACTGGACCGAGATGCAGATGAAGTTATCTTGCCGCGCCTTAAGCCGTCAACAAAAACTATCTCAGTACGCCTCCCCGAATCTATGCTTGAAGATCTGAAACTGCTTGCGAATAAACGGGATGTTCCTTACCAGTCATTGTTAAAAATTTTTCTTTCTGAACGAATTAATGATGAATTACATCGTTAAATCCGGTATCAATAAAATCGCCAGTGAGTTCGGCAGCCATCCGAATTCGGACGCAACTTCGGACACTGTCAACGCGCTGATATATGCTTTAAAAGACGTTATTACGTGGTTTGGTAATATTTACTGAATTACTGAAGTATAATCAGATTTTTATTCTGATCTTTTATTATCAGTGCTTCGATTGTGACCGTTTATACAAAGAAAGGGATTAAAAATATGGATAACAATATATATCGTCCGACCATTGTCCGCACAGAGCGCGGGCTGACCATAGGCGGAACCCGTCTGACACTGTATATGATTATGGAGTTCCTCAAAACCGGCTATTCATGGGATGAGATACAGGATGAATTCAGGCTGACCTTCAGGCAGACAGATGAAATAAAAGAATTTCTTAAAAGTCACCGTGAGGAGGCTGAAAAAGAATATGAGCAGGTAACGGAACTGGCGGAATCAAACCGCCGATATTGGGAAGAACAGAACCGTGAAAGGTTTCAGAAAATTGCTGAAAAGCAGCCCGAACCTGAACGACTTGAATTGTGGAGGAAATTGCAGGAATGGAAAGAACGTCTGGCACAGCAGGAATTACAATATTAACAGACCATGATATCGAGGGAAAAGCCCGCCTGTTATATCATACGCTCAGGGATGAGGGCTGGACGGAATTGTGTTCTGTCAGTATGATTCTGTTTGCCGACGTCGGACTGGCTTATAACAGCACAGACAGGGAGGTGTGGAGGTTTGCCCAGAGAAACGGCATGATTCTGCTTACAGGAAACCGCAACATGGAAAATGAAAATCCATTAGAGCAGACCCTTCGGGATGAGAATACCTCGGACAGCCTGCCTGTACTGACGATCAGCAGAGTCGGAAAATTGGATGGGAGGTTATATCGTCAGAGATGTGCTGAGAGGATAATGGAGATAGCCGTGTATCTTGAAGATTATCTCGGAACAGCACGAATCTTTATCCCTTAGTGCTTAGTTCCGGAAATAATGTCCGGGTTATGAATTCAGCGGAGTGCAAAGCTTGCTTTGCCTGTGCGGTATTCTCGCAAAGCAGGCTTTGCACTCCGCGTTCGGAATTTTTACTCACATAGTTTATCGCATTCTTAATTACGTAAAGTGAGGAATGGTAATCTTTTCCTGAATCAGATGCAAAAAGTGGCGAATTTCCGTTTTTGAAAATAAGGTTCTGATTAAATAAAATCAATCAATTATATTATTTTTTTGTTCAGACACTGATTTAACCCGGAAATAATGTCCGGGTCGGACCGGCAGAATGTAACGTAATCTTTCAGATTGCGTTCCCGCTTTATTTTCCCGGCGCAATCTGAAAGATTACGTTACTGAGCAGGCTTCGCACTCAGGGTTAAAAATTCCGCCGTCATCCGTAACGTAATCTTTCAGATTGCGCCCGGACATATATAATAAATGCGGAGAACGCAATCTGAAAGATTACGTTACATAGCGCCTGTGCAACCCGGACATTATTTCTGAAACAGAGCACTATGGCGCGTTTCACATGACTTGATACTATTTACTTAAATGTTGCCCGAAATTTTAATCCTAATCTGTAAACCATTGTCTGGCAGTCGTTTACCGATTCGCCATCTTATAAGAACCGATTTTAATTTGTTTTTATAACCATTCGGATCTGCTATTTTTTTAACAATCTGATAACATTATAAATTTCTGAAAACCACAGATTGCAGTATTTTCATATTTTCGGACAAGGAAACATCATATTTCAATATTTCTTCAGAATAAATATTAATATTTACAAAATGTTATATTTTTTATGCAAAAAAAGCAATTAATATCGGCTCTTATATAAACGAGGATTCCCGAACCTTTACCAGGCAATGATTTACAGCTTAGAAACAAATTTTCGAGCAACATTTAAGTATTTAGACGCATCGCATTAGCTATTTTCAAATACTTAATACCCCGATTTCAGTATCAAGTCATGTGAAACGCGCCATAAGTGCTTCCTTTCAGAAATAATGTCCGGCTTATAAATTCCGCGGAGTGCAAAGCTTGCTTTGCGGGAATCCCGCAGTGGCGCAAAGCAAGCTTTGCACTCCTCCGTTTTAACCCGGACATTATTTATGAAACAGAGCACTAAGTGCTTCCTTTCAGAAATAATGTCCGGCTTATAAATTCCGCGGAGTGCAAAGCTTGCTTTGCGGGAATCCCCGCAGTGGCGCAAAGCAAGCTTTGCACTCCTCCGTTTTAACCCGGACATTATTTCTGAAACAGAGCACTTAGTGCTTCCTTTCAGAAATAATGTCCGGCTTATAAATTCCGCGGAGTGCAAAGCGTTAGAAATTTCCGTGCAACCTTTGCATAGGGCTGGTGGGTTCCGCTTCGCTGCACCCACCCTACATTCTACACCGCACAAAGGAATCAGAAATGAATTTATTCCTCATATTCAACCACAAACTCACACAGGAGCAGGAGGAAGACGCACGAACCACCCTCCGGGCGCACCGCATCACCGGGCTGCCTGATGATCTCGCCGCGCTGTGGAGCCAGATTCCCTCCCGTATGCCCGAACTGGGTCAGTACCTGGAGCCGGTAAAAAACTGGCTCGCGTCCGAGGCTTCGGAAGATGAGAAATGCCCCGATCTTAGCTTAACGGCAGTGAGTCAGAGCCTGGAAATGAGAATTTCCTGCTTTTCGGAAATGCGCCCATTCCCTGTTTCTCAGAAATCCGTAAGTTTTTTCAGACGCGAAACAGTTTCCCAGGAAAATTTACTCCAGCAGGGGAAGATTGCGTTGTTTGCAAATACAGGATCAGACTCGAGGTCATACCGTGAGGAAGCAACCGCCTGTTTCCATAAGCTCGTGTGAGGAATTGGCGTGTAATATGCAAGCACAGGAGTGATCCCGCTTTTTTTAACTGTTTCTACGGATTCTTCAACAGAACGCACTGACTGCCCCGGAAGCCCTGCCAGCAGATAGGCTCCCATCTGATCTGATGTAAATCCGGCCTGTTTCAGGCAGGAGACGGCTCGCGTAAATTCGTCTGCCGTCACTTTCCTGTCCAATTCATTTCTTTTCTCAAATGCCGTTGTTTCAAGCCCCATGCGAAGTGCTCTGAAATTTGCTTTGAACATTATGTTTGCGGTCTGTTCCGATATTTCCCGGATGTGAATCGCATTTGGTGTATGAAACCTGACCCCGAGGTCAGACCTTATGATTTCCTCAAGCAGCGGTATGGCATGATGTTCCGCATCCGCGAGAAGCGCGTCATCGTAAAACGCGAAATCTCTCACCCCGTATTTTTCACGCCAGTATTTTATTTCTTCAACAACCTGCATCGGATCTCTTCGCATTCTTTTCGGATTCAGGAAACGGGACGCGCAGTAGGTGCAGGAGAAAGGGCAGCCTCTTGAGGTGAGAATCGGGACATAAGCAATTTCCCGCTGCAAGTCAGATGCCGGGAAAGGATATGTGTTCAGGTCATCGGGATCAAATGCGGTGGTTACAGAAAAGCCGGTATATGCCTCTATAAGCTTAAGAATCTGCTCTTCCCCGGCTCCTGTCACCACCTCGTCCGCGCCCGAGTATTTCCGTGCATGATCGCGGCAGAGGGTCGCGTATATTCCTCCGAGTACAACCGGCGCATTGGGAAATACTTCTTTTATTATCCTGATGGTTTCCTGTACGCCCGGGTACCAGTAAGTCATCATGGAAGTGACAAACACCGCATCCGGTTCGGATGCGGACAGAAGGTCTTCTCTGAACCACTCTTTCTTAATGCCGTACCGGGAAAAATTCCGGGGGATATCGCGGAGGCCACAGGGTTTCGGAATCCGCGTTTTCAGATAAGGCCCCCGGCCATATCTGGCATACGGATCTTTGCGGAGACTTTTGGGGTGAAAGCGGTCAAGACAGTCTGTATATGTAATGGGAAATCCGTGAGTTCTGAGAATCGAGGCCAGGGTCAGAAGTCCCAAGGGTTTGGCCCAGAAATCGTAAGCTGCGAAATCATGTATCCAGGGATTTACAAGCAGAATGTTCGGTATATCTCGTTTCATCAATGATTATCCTGACCGGAATCTATCAGCGAAGGCTGGCCATATAGCTGCCTTCAGGCTTCGGCGTGAGCTCAGACTTCGGCGATATCTGTCGAACCGTCGAACGGCTGCTTTCGCTTTCAGCCGGGGATTGATCCCTCGACTCTGATCCCCGGCCTAAGCATGACCCAATGCTTCAATATCCTCCAGCCCCGTTTTTTTCCCGCCAAGCTCTATCTGGATGCCGGACAGATTCCTGTAAAATTCGATCATGTAAATAATCTTTGAGATAAAAAGCCCTCTCACAAGATAACCGATGGCAAATCTCTGGACTTCGTTCAGGTTTTCCTGATACAATGAATCAAGAATTCTGCTGATCACAGGAAATATTTTCTCATGGATTTCCTTTTGTACCTCTGTAAGCTCGCCATATTTTACAGCTCCCCAGACCGCAGGGACAATATAAACATTTGGCTCCATTAGAAGGATTTCATTGTATTCTCTGAATATTTCCAGGGAGGTCTCATCCATAGCTTTTTCAATGCTCCTGGCAAATATGACAACATTATCATTTTCCTCTTTTTTCCTATTCGGCTTCCTGAAAAATTTTGAAAAGAATCTCTTTATCATTTTAGCATCCTCAATATATAATAAATTATAGATAGTTATACTCATACCTGAGAAATTTCTCAGTGCTTTCGGGATATACGAGAATTATTATTTGCATAAAACAGGGGGATAAGTCAATGGTTCAGAAAGAAATTTAGAGACATTAAGGTCTCTGATTTTAAGGAGGCCTTTACCGGGGAAGGGAAATCACAGGTCTGAAAAATTTTTCGGATTAAAATAATCCTGATTTTTGCTTCAATTGACTGATTAAGTTAAAAAGCTGTCATTCCAGGGAACTTCCATGATCTGACGGTCACAACGGATGATGAAACCCTGGCACGACCCCTTTCATATAAACGGCCATGACCTGACGGTCACAACGAAATATGAAAGCCGGAACACCGAATAGTTCGTTCCCGTTCCCTGTCGAAGGGAACGGGAACCTTTCATATAAACGGCCATGATCTGTAGCTCACAACGAAGCATGAAAGTCTCCGGACTTACAGTCTGGCAGGAGTGTATGCGCAAGCTTCGCTGAACTCGCTTACGCAATGCCAAACTATAAGTTTGGCACTCCGTTGCTTCGGACTTTCATATAAACTTGCATGACAGGGCAGTCACAAAGAAGTATCAAAACCGAACCAGATGACTAAACACCAAACACTATGGTGCGTTCCGTAAATGGTGATACCGAAATAAAAAATCGCATTTTTTCAAAACAACCTTTCACAGAATGCGATTAGTATCAACATTTACGGAACGCGCCCTAAAAACCCCTTTTTCACTTCCGAAGAAGTCTTCCCACAGATCGTTTAATGTTCTCCATGGCCTGTTTTTCATAACGGTTACGGAATTCATTTCGCAGGTAAATACGCTCTTGGCTGAGAAACAGTTTTAAAAGTTCTGCACGCTTCTTCCGATAAATGAACCAGGGAACCCGTTTGTACTCATATCGGATATTTTCCTCGTATGCGTCAAAAATATCGGGAGGTTTGCCAAGTATGGAGAGATCAATATCAACAATAAGGCTGGCATCTGCTGTTTTGGGCCTGCAAGGGTGTTTTGTAGCCAGAATCAGATCAGACACCCGGTCAGCAACAGCAGGTGAGATACCTGCTTCCACAAGCGATTTTTCAGCCATTTGCGCGCTTCGTGCTTCATTGTCAGTGGCAAAGGGTTTGTAAACAGCGTCGTGAAACCATATGGCGATTCTGATCTCATTTGCATGATCTGCAAGAACGCATGACCGTTCCAGTTCATTTAAACAATCCTCAACATGAACAAGGGTGTGATAATCGCGATGCGGTTCGGAATAAGCTGCTGAAAGCCTTTCAAACAAGGCATCCGTATTCTCCTGTACTCCCAGTTCTTTCCATAGCCTGTTCCAGTCTTCCGGATATACTGCCATTCTTTTATCTGTCTCCCGATCATCGGCTCCATTCGTCAAAATAAATTCTTACGGTTGATGTGAAAATTTTGTCAGATCGAAAACTTTTCCCAAAAGTTGATTCCGGGTTAAAGTCGGAAGATATTCGTCTTCCGGTTTTCCCGGAATGACGGAGAACATACTGTCATTCCGGGGGAACATGATCTGCCGATCATGAGCGGATATCCACGAAAAACACGAAATAAAACCATTTTCAAAATATTTTTGTATCACATGATTTTCGGGCAATCAATTAGAATATTGCGAATTTATGGTATCAGGTGTTCCAAAGTGCTGTACTACAAACTTCGCTTGGTATATTTATATTCTTTTCCGGAAATCACCTAAGAAAAATCTGCCGCTTCGGAGTGTCAGACGTACAATCTGCCAGAATGCACTCCAGACAATCTTTTTGTTAAAAGCTATATTTAATATTATATCATTTTTTTAAAATATCCGATTCTTGCCGATACAATCTCAGTAGTACACCACTTTTTAAGTTCGTCTTGCTCGGCCCGGATTGGCAAATCCTAGCCACCGCCGGACTTATCAGTCCGGTTGGAGTAAGAGGGAAGAACTTAAAAAGTGGTGTAGTAGTTCACAATTTTTGCGGCCTTGGAGTTCAAAGCTTGCTTTCATCCCTGCGGCAGAATTCTTTCCCCCAAGTCGTCTGCCAAGTTTTTCCTTGCCAAATACATCGAAAAAACGTAAACGAGTCTTAATCATTTACTGCAAACAACCGCTGAAGTATGCCAAAATTACATTTTGCAAAGAGTCTTCGCTCTTACAGCGCGTACGTTTGTACTTTCAAACCCGATACAATGAATTAAGGAGAATTGTAATGAAAAAAGGAAGTTTGATCACAAAAATTGTTTTCGTTTTGCTTCTGTGTTTTGTGGTTGCCACGGGAGCCTCCGCAGGTGAATTCAAAAAAGAATACAGACTTACCCTTAACGTAGGCCCTTCATTTTACTGGGGAATGGGAGCTGCCAAATTTGCAGAACTGGTCAAAGAAAAAACCAAGGGCCAGATCAATGTAAAGCCCTATTACAGCAGCATACTGCTCAAAGGCGCTCAGATGAAATCGCCCCAGATGGTTGCCAAGGGCGTGATTGACTGTGCAATGGAATCCACAATCAATACTTCCACGGTTATTCCGGAAATGAATATATTTCATCTCCCTTTCTTTATCAATAATTTTGAAAACCTTGATAAGATGGAAGCCGGGGAAACAGGGAAAGCTTTGTTCGGGATTATGGAAAAATTCGGTCTGAAGGGCCTTGGCTGGGCTGAAAACGGATTCAGACAGGTAACCAACAGTAAAAAAGAGATTCGAAAGCCGGAGGATCTGAAAGGGCTGAGAATCCGAGTGGTGGGGAGTCCTCTTTTTATCGAAACATTCCGGCAACTGGGCGCGGACCCTGTCAATATGAACTGGGGGGACGCGATAACCGCATTTCAGCAGGGGGTTGTGGACGGACAGGAGAATCCCGTGGGGGTTCTTGTTCCTGTGCAGATTCATAATTATCACAAATTCGCTACCTTCTGGAACTATCTGGTTGATCCCCTCGTTATTTACTGGAACAAAAAGCAGTGGGATGCTTTTCCCAAGGATATCCAGGAAGCCATCCTCAGAGCGGCTCAGGAAGCGGGGCAATTTGAAAAAGCCCTCTGCCGAGCCGGTCTGGACGGCGATAAATCGCTCAATGTTCTCAAAAATGAGTTCAATCATACTATGGAAGTTTCCGAACCTGTCAAATTTCTCGAAAGCAAAGACATGAAGGTCACTTTTTTGTCAGATGAAGAGCGCAACGCCTTCATCAACGCCACAAAACCGCTCTATGAGAAATGGATCCCGAAGGTAACAAAAGACCTTTATGAAAAAGCAAAGGGAGATATGGGGGAATAGGAGCGAAATTTCGACGCCCAAATTTTACGCCATGTGCAACTTTTTTTACTGAAGACAGATAATGCCACAAACGCAAAGAACCTTCGTGAAACTTCGCGCCTTTGTGCCTTCGTGGCATTATAAGCTGCACACCGCGTAAATTTTCCGTTATTCAAAGAGCTGCGAGGTTTCAAAAACCCGCAAGTCTGCTGCCGAGAACCGGGCTTTATGAATAGTAAAAAAGAACCTTTGAGACTTGGCCGCATTATAGCGGCCATCCTGCTGTTTGCAATGGCCGCAATTGCCTTCATCAATGTTATCAGCCGCTATTTCTTCCATTTTTCATTCGCGGCTACGGAGGAGATCACCATTAATATGTTCGTATGGATGACTGTAATCGGAACCGGGATTGCTTTTGAGCGAGGCGCTCAGATGGGGATGGTTACGTTGTTTAATATTTTCCCCGTAAGATTTAAGAAAGCGGTCATCCTTCTGAGTGCTGCCCTGAGTGCGTTGCTGTTTGTTCTGGTTGATTACTTCATGATCATATCCGTTTATGATGAACTGACACTGTTTCATGCGACTTCCGGGGCATTAGGGGTTCCGGTGTGGATTTATTACATCGGGGTTCCGATTTTTTCAATCTTCGTTTTCATGGGTGTTTATAAAGATGCTATATACAGGCTGAAAGCGGAAACTGAAAACCGGTAATGACCACCCGTAAATAATATACCAGTATGGGACACGGATAAACACGAACGTGTAACTTTTTTAACCGAAAGAGAACACAGACAGATAATGCCACAAAGACACAAAGAAACACAAAGAACCTTCGTGAGACTTCGCGTCTTTGTGCCTTCGTGGCATTATAATTTGAAGAGACCTGCAAGGTTTTAAAAATCTCGCAGGTCTGACGAGTTTATTATGGATATTTTACTGATCACTGTCACGCTTGTGGTGCTGATTGCCATCGGGGTTCCCATCGGAACAGCTCTTGGTATTTCAGCAGTGCTTACAATCTTCGCGTTTGACCTGGGTATCGAAATGCTGGGAATAAACTTCTCCTCCGGCATTGCTTCGTTTCCCCTGCTGGCGATTCCGTTTTTTGTGCTGGCAGGCGTCATTCTCGAACGGGCAAAGCTGGCAGCTACCATTGCTGATTTTTTTGAGCTGCTGGTCGGACAGGCCGTGGGCGGTCTGGGGATGGTGGCAGTGCTTACCTGCATGTTCTGGGGCGCTCTCTCCGGTTCCGGCCCGGCAACCACCGCAGCCGTGGGGCTGATACTGCTGGCTCCCATGATCAGGCACGGATATGACAAAAATTTTGCAGGCGCGACCATTGCCAACGCGTCGGATTTGTCCATCATTATTCCTCCCAGCATCGCATTTATTATTTATGGAAACATCACCAGCGTATCTGTAAGCGCGCTGTTTGTCGCGGGCATTGTTCCGGGGATTATCACCGGTCTCGGAACTATTTTTGTAGTATATCTCATCTCAAGAAGGCGTGGCTATGCGGGATCAGAAAAAAGAGGAAGCCTTACAGAAATTCTCACAGCATTAAGAAAATCCATATGGGCGATTCTCACACCTATTATAATTCTCGGAGGAATCTATACCGGCATATTCACTCCGACTGAGGCGGCCGTGGTGGCTGTTTTCTACAGCCTGTTTGTCGCTCTTTTTATTTATCGGACAGTTAAATGGCGGGATCTCACAGATATCCTGGCGGATGCAGCAGTCACAAGTTCGGTGATCATGTTTATCGTGGCATTCGCGGGAATTTTTACTTGGACAGCCTCGGTAATGGGCATCATTGATCTTGCAGCCAACTTCATTGTTGAGATATCTCCCAATGCTGTTGTCATGATCATCCTGGTGGATCTCCTACTTCTCGCCTTGGGAATGTTTCTTGATGCCATTTCCATCTCCTATCTCCTCATGCCCATCCTGATCCCGGTCCTTACAGCCTTTAAAATTGATCCGTTATGGTACGGTGTTATTTTTATCTCAGCGCTTGCCATCGGTCAGGCAACCCCGCCGGTGGGAGTGAATCTTTTCACAGCCGCAAACCTCATCAGAGGGGATGTGGATTCAGTGGCAAAAGAAGCAATTCCTTTTATTATTATGGATGTTATCGTTCTGATCATTATTTCCCTGATTCCCGCGTTGTCGCTTTACCTTCCGGTGAAAGCGAATTTGTATGTACCATGACGTGAAACATGATGCGTGATAAGATCAGGATTCAAATTTTATAACAAAAACAAAGTGTCACCACTGGATTACACGGGAAGATATTTTTATGATTCGTGTCAATCCGTGTTATTCGTGGTTCCGGGAATATGAATTTAAAATTTTTGAGACAAACAAACTCAGAAGCTTCTTTTCCCCAAACACTGGATCGGAAACGGATATATATTCTCCCGACCCGGCACGGCCTGCTGTTTATAATCATCCTGGGAACCATGCTGGCAGGCTCTCTTAACTACAATAACAACCTGGGTTTTCTTCTCACCTTCCTTTTGGGAAGCATGGCCTTTGTTTCTATCCTGCACACTTTCAGGAACCTCTCCGGTATTCAGGTTGTTTCTGTCAGAACAACGCCGGTATTTGCCAATGAAACGGCTGTTTTTGAATTCATTGTCCGCACGACTCCCCCTGCCCGGGCAGCGGTTTCCTTCTCGTTTTTCAAAGGCGAAGAATCCTGCCGGGAGCTTTTTTCGAATAAGGATAACCAAGTCAGAGTTCAGATTGCCTCGGGGCAGAGAGGACGCTTCAGACCCGGCTCCCTGACTGTTTCCAGCATGTATCCGCTGGGGCTTTTTCGCGCATGGTCAAATCTTCGCTTTAACCTGAAATGCACGGTTTATCCGGCTCCGTTAAGCACGGTTTTCAATCCTGAGATCGGGGCCTGTTCAGATAGCAATAATGACGCGGAAGCATCTGCCGGGCCTGGGGTTGATGACTTCCAAGGGCTGAAGCCCTATCAGCCCGGGGATTCCCTTCGCCACATCTCCTGGAAAGCCTATTCCCGCGGACGGGGACTTTTTACCAAATCTTTTACCGGCGGAAGTGTTTCATCTGTTTTCATAGACTGGAGTAAATTCAGGGATACAGATACAGAGCGAAAACTTTCCCGGCTGTGCGATATGGTGCTGAAAGCAAATCGCATGAATCTGGACTACGGGCTTAAACTGCCCGGAAAGATGATTGACCCGGGAAAAGGAGAGATACACAAGCATCAGTGCCTGAAAATCCTGGCATTTTTCAACCTGCCTTCGGATGAAATTTGAATGCTGGTTCAGGTCTCTGACCTTATCGGAAATAAGAAGTCGGAGTGCCAAACTTACAGTCTGGCATTGCGTAAGCGAGCGAAGCGAAGCTTGCGCATACACACCCGGAACTCCGGAGACTTTCATGTTTCGTTGTGCCCGTCAGATAATGGCCGTTTATCGGAAATAAGAAGTCGGAGTGCCAAACTTACAGTTTGGCAGAAGCCGGACTTACAGTCAGCACTCCCCGTTTCATGTTACTGCCAAACTGTGAGTCCGGCACTCCGGATATCTAAATAAAGGCTCTATTATATTATTGAAAAGAGAATAACAATGACATGGACAATCGGAAGAAAAATGTCACTGATCGGTGTCATCATATTTATGGCGCTGGCTATTCCGGCAGGTAATGCCCATTTTACCAACAGAGCAATTCAATACGCCTCGGCAAAGACATCTGTACGAAATGAACAATTGGCTCTGATCAAAAAATTGAATGAGGCTTATTCTAACCTGATATCATCTGCAACAGACGCGATTATTGATAAAGATAATAACCAGATAGATAAAGATAAAATAAACGCGGATATAAATTTTTTTGAGGATAACTTCAGGAAGCTGGAGGAAATCGCAGATACCGGGGAAGAAAAGCGGCTGGTAAATACGATAAGACAGACCTTCCCCAAGCTGTCAGAAGGTATAAAAACGGATCTGGTAACGCTGATCAGGGAGAGTAATGCCAGACTCCGAAAGATCGAGGCAGATTTCACCGATATCGAAGCCAGACTTTATTCTCAGGGAGAGCAGATAGAGAACGATCTTGCCAAATTGTTTGCCGCGGTACAGAGAGAGATGGAGGAGGCGACATATAATGCGACTTTACGAATACAGCAAATCAACCTTATCAATAAGCTGATGCGTATGCACTCGAGACTGATGCTGTCTGTAAAAGACGCTGTTATTAATAAAGATGACGGGATCATAGATAGAAAAAGGGCGGAGACCATCAATGATAGTTTAAAGTTTATTATGAACAACCTGGATAGCCTTGTCGAGATGACTGATACTCCTTATAGTCAGACACAAAAGGGGACCGCAGAGCATTTTCGCTACACGTTTCCCAAAATGGCGAAACGCATTCAGTCGGATATTGTAAGATTAATAGAAGAACGCGCTGACAAATCGGAATTTATCCAGATGAACGGTGTTCTTGATATGTACAGCAACCAGATAGCAGATGACCTGGCGGAAGTTTTCCGTTTCGTAAAAACAGGACAAGGCGAGGCCATAAGCCTGGAGTTTCTGCAGAATGAAAAATTTACAAGTATCAACAAAATGATGCGCGCGCATTCCGAACTTATGCTCGTTACAATGCGGATGCTCACCTACAAAAACAAAGGCGGGATAAACAAAGAATATGCGGAGATCATTGACAGAAATGCGATGTTCATAACAGAAAATCTGGAGAGCCTTATTAATATGGCTTCCACGGATGATGAAGATATCGCTGCACAAAATATTATTGACACGTTTCCCAAGCTGGCCCGGGGTATCCGCTCGGATCTGAAACATATGATCGTGAAAAGTGCCGATGAAATGAAAAATATGGAAACGGATTTTATTCAGATAAAAGATAGGCTGGATGAATACGGCAATCAGATAAGAGATGCCTTGGCCAAAATGCTCGTTTCTGTTCAGAAAAAACAAAAAGAAGCCGCAGAAGCTTCGGCAAGCCTGATATCCCGATCCACAAGGCTCGGGTTCCTGACATTTTTTGTAATGCTGGCAGTTATCATTCCGTTCTTCATCCTGATCCGTCGTTCTGTTGTCAGACCGCTGCATCGCTTGAAAGAAAGTGCTGACCGCCTGGCGCACGGGAACCTGGATCAGAAAATTGATATCCGTCAGAATGACGAACTGGGCAGCCTTGCAGGAAGCTTTGAATATATGCGTAATTCCATTCGTGATAAAATCATCCAGTTACAGGTAAAACAGGCGTCATTGAGAAAAGCAGAGGAAAAATACCGCGGCATTTTTGAAAACGCGGTGGAAGGCATTTTTCAGACCGCACCTGACGGCAGCATCATCAGCGCGAACCCGGCTCAGGCCAGGATTATGGGGTACGCCTCTCCGGAGGAACTGATGTCTTCTTCTATTGACCTTGCAGCGGAATGCCATATAAATTCGGAGGATCGTGAGGGGTTTAGCGATATTCTCTGCAAGACAGACCGGATCATCGGGGTTGAAACCCGGTATTACAGGAAAGACGGCAGTATGATATGGCTCTCCGTAACCGCGCGGGCAGTTCGCGACGATAGCGGCAGCGTACGCTACTACGAAGGTTCGATGCTGGATATCACGGAGCGGAAGGAAAAAGAAAAAGCCGAGAGAGCACGGGAAGCTGCTGAAGCTGTAAACCAGAAAATTATGGAAAGCATCCGATATGCAAAAACCATACAGTCATCTCTGCTGCCCAGTCCTGAAAGCCTGAAAATCCACCTCCCTCACAGCTTCTTTATCTGGATGCCAAGAGATATTGTCAGCGGAGATATTTTATTCACTGATACCTTTCCGGGCGGTATTGTAATCGCTACTGTTGACTGTACGGGGCACGGCGTTCCCGGGGCTTTTATGACAATGATTGCGTCCTCGGGTCTTAGGAGAATTATAAAGGACGAGAACTGTTACGATCCCGGGGAAATTCTGAAGCGACTGAACTTCTTTGTCAAAACATCGCTTCACCAGGACACGGAACATGCGATTTCCGATGACGGTCTGGATGCTGCTGTCTGTGTTGCCAGGTATCAGGCTGACGGGGCAGCAAACCTGACTTTCGCAGGAGCCAGGCTGCCGCTGATCTGCATTCATAATAATGAGATAACAACCATAAAGGGAGACCGCCAAAGCGTGGGTTACAGACGCTCTGACCTGGATTTCAGCTTTACAAATCATGCGGTAAAGATTGAAAAAGGCATGTCCTTTTATATGATTACGGACGGATTTACAGACCAGCTCGGGGAAAAGAATGATCGCAGGTTCGGTTCCCGGCGATTCAGAGAACTTTTGGGAGAAAACAGCAGCAAGCCCTTTGAAGAGCAGCGGGAAATATTGCTCCGTGCTTTTAATGAACACAAGGGGGAGGGCGAGAGGCAGGATGATGTGACGATGGTGGGGTTTGGTTTTGATTGAGCAGAGCGGGGCCGAAATCGGGATCATGAAAATCGGGACTTTTTTTCTCTATTGCTTATTAATAGTTTTTCCATAAATTTAAATAGTTAGTTCATGAGTTGATCCTGTCCTGTATATAATAAATTTTCAAATTGTAGTTTGAAATTTAAGCATCCTTCATTTTTCAGTTTACACTTTACTGTAGAACGATTTTGCAAATCGTTTAAGTGATTTCCGGAAAGAATATACCAAGCGAAGTTTGTAGTTCCGCCTTCAGGCGGCATGAGGCCTGAAGGCGTCAACTCTGGTATGTTCTTAGGTGATTTCCGGAAAAGAATATACCGGGGTTAGTTTGTAGTTCCGCCTTCAGGCGGCGTGACACCGCCTGAAGGCGGAACTACAAACCTCAGTCTGCTATACTCATTGTTGGAAATCGCCTTAGGTGATTTCCAATAAAAAACATACCAGATCAAAGTTTGTAGGGGCGCATTTACAACTTGGAGCAGTCCCGGAGGGACGACTGAAAATAGCCCGGCAATTTATTGCCGGGGGCGAATGTCCCCGTTTTTCAGTCCCGCAGGGACGACTGAAAAGCTTTTTTTCAGTCGTCCCTACGGGACGTGATGAATACTCACCCGGCAACGAATTGCCGGGCTGTTTTCACTCGTCCCCCGGACTGAAAATCACTCCCCTGACTTGTAAATACGCCCAGTTTGTAGTTCCGCCTTCAGGCAACATGACACCGCCTGAAGGCGGAACTACAAACCGCACTTGGTATATTTATATTCTTTTCCGGAAATCACCTTATTGGAAATCGCCTTAGCTAATGTTGGTTCAGCCCAGATATCCGAACCAACATAGTAACTATCTGATTTTACATGAACCAATAAAATTTTGACACCCGGCTACACCAGCATCCCCCCGTCACACGCCAGACACGCTCCGGTCGTAAAAGACGCCGCATCTGATACAAGATATAGCACCGCCCCTGTCATTTCCCCGGGATCTGCATGTCTGCCCAGCGGAACCTGTTTTGCGTAAGTCTCATAAAGGGGCTTGTTCTCCATAAGTGCTCTTGATAGTCGGGTATCCGTAAGCCCCGGCAGCAATGCGTTTACACGAATATTGTATTGCCCCAGTTCCTTGGCAAATGCCTTTGTCATTGAAATCATAGCTGCTTTGGTGATGGAATAAACCCCCTGCATAAATCCCGGCCTCACTCCGTTTACAGAGGAAACATTCACGATTGCGCCTCCGCCGTTTCTGATCATCAGCCTCGCACCGTGCTGAATCATAAAGAAAGGGCCTTTAAGGTTCACATCGTTGGTCTTATCCCATATCCCCTCATCAACGCTTAACATATCCCCGAAATGGGGATTTGTTGCAGCGTTATTCACCAGGATATCGAGTCTGCCGTATCGCGATTCCACTTCTTTAAAAAGTGATTCTATCTGCTCCGCATATCCCATATGACAAGCTATGGCATCAGCCTTGCCGCGGTTTTCTTTTATTTCTTCAGCAACCGATTCAAGTCCTCCTGCTTTTCGGCTGACAAGGATGCAATGGGCCCCGTAGTCCGCCAGCGTTATTGCAACAGCTTTCCCGATGCCCCTGCTCGCGCCTGTAATCAGTGCAATTCTGTCTTTCAGAGAAAAATCAATCATTATACTTCCTTTCGTTGGAGCACGATTTGCGATTAACGAGTTTGTGAGTTTGATAATCGTAAATCTAAATCGTGAATCAATTGATTCCTATATCACCCGAACACCGATAAAACGCTCCCGAAGGGTTTCATTCAGTCCCTCCCGGTCTGTCTTCACGGCAAGGGGCAGGTAGTCCAGGATATCCTGGGCTGTCACACCGTCTTCCCCTTTGTCTTCAGCCGCAAGGTCTCCGGAAAGCCCGTGGATAAATACCCCTTTTCTCACCGCATCCGAAACAGACAGCCCCAGGCCGAACATCCCTGCAATGGCCCCCGTCAGCACATCTCCGGACCCTGCTGTTGCCATACCGGAGTTCCCGCTCATGTTGATAAATATCCTTTCATCGGGGTAGCCGATCAGGGAATGCGCTCCTTTCAATACGATGATCGCATTCATTTCTTTTGCAGCACGCCGGAGGATCCCGGGCGTATCAGATTTTATGTCGTCCACACTCATACTCGCCAGCCTGGACATCTCGCCGTAATGCGGTGTAAGAATCGTTTCTGCTTTCCGTCCTTTTATAAGTTCCGGGTTATTGCATATTGCTGTAATTCCGTCCCCGTCAATGAGGAGCGGCTTTTCAATGGCTTTTGCCAGTTCCCTTACCAGTTCCTGGGTTTCCTTTTCAAGAGATAATCCCGGCCCAAGTACCACCATATCCATCTTATCCGCAAGTAGCAGCAATCCCGTCTTGTTTTCAAGGGAAAGGCTTCCGGAAACGGTTTCTTCCTGGGGAATAAAGACAATTTCATTTCCATTGCCGGCAATGAACGGCGTTACAGATCCGGGTGCAGCAAGCCGGGAATATCCGCCGCCTGCTTTCAGGAAGGACAGGGCCGAAAAGTACGGTGCTCCGAAATAGCTGCGCGCGCCGGCAATGAACAATACCTCACCGAAACTTCCCTTATGCCCGTCCTGACTCCTGGGAGGCAGCTTCGGCGGACAATTGATTTCGGCTTTCAGCGATTCATACATAGAAGGAGGGAAGGATATATGGGTAACATAAAGTTTTCCGCATCGCTCATATCCGGGAAAAAGCATATTTCCGATTTTCGGAAGTCCGAAGGTAACGGTGTAATCTGCTTTTACTGCAACGCCCATTATTCTACCCGTATCCCCGTCAATACCGGAGGGAATATCCGCACTCAGAACGGTTTTCCCACTCTCATTGATCAGTTCTATGATTTCCCGGTACAGTCCGCCCACATCCCGTGCCAGACCCGTTCCGAATATGGCATCTACAACAGCATGGCTGTGTAAAACATCCGATTTTACAGATTCTGCGGATTCAACCTGTCGAACCGTCACAGGGAGCCGGGATATGATATCAAAATTCATCTTTGCTGTGCCTTTGAATTTACCCGGATCACCCAGGAGGAACACCTGAACCAGGCCCCCGTTTGAATGAATTTTTCTTGCAATCACAAGGCCGTCCCCGCCGTTATTACCGATACCGCAGAAGACAGCAAATGCTTTATCCCTGATCCCGAATTCCCTGTGTAGCACATCATATGCGGCATGACCTGCATTTTCCATTAAAAGCTCATCCGGAATGCCGAATTTTTCTATGGCTGTCCCATCCAGATTCCTCATTTCGGAAACACTGCTGATTTTCATCTTTCACCTCGTCTGGGTTTGTCACAGCCCTCCCGGGAGTGACGTTTTCACTGATCCCATAAATTTATCATACTCGCACTGATATTTTCAAGGAGAATATGATCAAAAGCTAAACCCCGGAACTCTGATTACTTTATTGTAGAACAATTTTTCAAATTGTTTAAACAATTTGAAAAATTGTTCTACAGCCGGAAAAAATCTAAACTAGTACACCACTTTTTAAGTTCGTCCCCCCCTTTTTTAAAGGGGTCCGGGGGGATTTTATGTTACAAAAAAGGAGGTTACGGCAGAAATCCCCCCCGGCCCCCCTTTAAAAAAGGGGGAGAAATTTCCAAGTTGTTGTACTATTTTCAGCTTTTATTTTTATGAAAGATGCCAGAAAAACTGGTTCATATTATTTTTTTGTTCCGATAATTTATTGATTTCAAACAAATAAAAATCTGATGTAATTATCCTGTAAATTGGTATTGCTTATATTCATTTTTTAGGTTAAACAGACTTTATCGGCGGAGTGCCAAACTTACAGTTTGGCCAAACTGTAAGCTTGGCACTCCGGATTATATGTAACCTTTCGGATTAAGGATTAATTAAGGAGGCTTAAATGAAAAAAAATCTGATTATGGCCGCTCTGACGGCAGTTTTTCTTTTCGGGCTTGTCAGCACCGGATTCCCAGCGAATCCTGCTGATATTGAAATCAGTGAACTTGAATTTAAAATAAAACGGTCTGACGATTCTGTATGGTTCTCAAAGGACCCGAACGACTTGGATGCATTGATCGGGACAACGTGGGAGTTCAGCTATAGCGAAGGGGGAACCGAAATTACAGATACCGTTTACTTTGAACCTGGTATATCAACCACTTCTAATGGCTCTGTCAGGGTGGGCTGCTTTATTGAATCCGGCACGGATGCCTATTCCGGGGGCTTCTATTTTGCGGACAGGGTGTTCATGGAAGGCCGCGGTTTTCGGGGAATTATTTATAAAGATGCCGTAACATGCTTTTATGAATTTAACATGAACGGTGACTTGGCAAACGGATATTATCAGTCCAAAAGCGTTTCCGACGGGCAGTTTTCCGATCCGTACCTGATGGAAGGCATAAAGACTGCTGACGCGGAACCGATATGCTCTGTTTCCGGTAAGATTACATATAAACGCACAGGAAAACCCATCAGGAATGCGAAGGTTAAGCTGAAAAGCGAAACCGACAAACACGTAATCAAAACAGACGAAAACGGTCAGTATAAATTTGATGAGATTATATGCGGAACTTATAAGATAAAGGTAACAAAGAAAAACCACAGGTCTTATAAGGAAGAGCGTGTTGCAATAGAAGAAGATATCGTTTTTGATGCTGAGTTGAAGCACAAATAAAGATAAAGAGTTCGTAGTACAGCAAATTACAAGTTCGTCCCCTTTAAAAAGGGGGGAGAAATTGCTGTAGTACACCACTTTTTAAGTTCGTCCCCCCCTTTTTTTAAAGGGGGCCGGGGGAATTTTATGTTACAAAAAAAAGGTGTTGCGGCAGAAATCCCCCCCCGGCCCCCCTTTAAAAAAGGGGGGAGGAATTTACAAGTTGCTGTAGTAGTTCCGCCTTCAGGCGGCCTGATTCAAGAAATTTTAAGAGGAAACAAGTTATGACGGAAAACGCGGGTGTCACCACCCACAAAATCAAATGGTGTGATTTACGGTGTGAAGCAGCCGATTTCGCAAAAGTCGACGCCTTGGATGGCAGTTGCAGGACCTTCCAGTCGCTTTGGTGCAATAAATTGGAAAAGCACGTAACAAAAAACTCGCCATGCGAAATAACTTTCGGGAAACGGCGGCCAACCACCGGGCTTTGAACTTTCAAGGGTACAAAGAATCGGAGTGTAGCCAAAACAGAACACGGGTATAAAATCCGTGCGGCTTTGATCTTCGTTTAGGCGATTCATTTGCTCCCGCCGGATTCACGATCAAATTCAGCTTTTTGACGGCAGCAACGATTTGTCAATCCGAGCCCCCCGCGTGGCCCGAACCCTCGGGATTTCAAGCTGCTGCCATTAAGCCAGGAGTACCAATTCCCTTTTTATGCGACCAAGAACCCCTTCGACAACAGGCCTGTTGACTGAAGCTCCGGAGAATCCGGCACTAATTGTTATTGACTCGCCAAAGCCGCTAAGCCCGATAAGAAAAAACGGGGTAAAGATTACAGGCGCGGTCAGAAAAGCGTCAGTTACTTCGGCATCTCCGAAAACAAGCTGTTCCGCATCAATCGCCCCCATATTTGTAAATCCGGGAGGGATATTATGCAGATTGCGAAACAGGGCGTCGGCCATTTTTTTGCCCAGCCATAGATTAAAGAAAGCCGGGGATATTAAGGAAGGTATCACAAAGTAAGGATGATTTCCAAGCCCGATAAAATCGCCCTTGATAAAGTTCATCTGATCGCGTACCTGCAGCAATGTATCATCAAATTCAGCTTCCGCTTTATGCTCCGTCTTTAAATAAAGGATACCGGAGAGATTACAGATGGCCCCGCTTCTCCCTGTTCGGAGGAAACGACGAAAATCAACAGTTGTCACAAGACGCAGCGGCACTTCTGACGGAGGATTAATAAGGTCGGCGAACCCGCGGAAGATCGCGGTAAGGATGATGTCGTTAATTGTAGCCCCGCGCCTGCGGCCATAAGACTTGACAGCGCGAAACAGGTCAGGACCAATCCGCAGGATTACAAAGGCCCGATCAGACATATCACCCTTGTTCAGCAGGAAACTGCAATACCGGCGGGGAAAAACATTAATTTTCAGATCACGAAAAGTGCGGCGGATAATCCTGAGTTTATCCATGATTCCAAATTGTCTGCTGACCTGACGCATACTGCGGCTGCCGTTCAGGTTGATTTCCGGTTTGTATCCGGGATTGTCCGCAAGATTACGATAAACGGAAGCAAGCAGATAAGCATAAGTTTTGACCCCGCCTGCATCTGATACCGTATGATTTACCTTTATACAAAGCGTATCTGTCTCAGAGCGAATGAGAAGAACCCCCACCTGCGGGTCTTTACGGGGATCAGCCGGAACGGACAAAAAGCGGATAACTTCCTCTTCAACGTCTTCGGATACTGTGATCTTGAAAAGTTCAAGGGAGTCGAGGTCTGTCCTGCGTTCCCAATACATACGCCACCAGTTCGCCCCAAGGCGGCAACCGAGAACCGGCTCGGCGTCCAAGGTCAGTCTTACCGCTTCTGACATGCGGTTCTCATCAATCCGTTTATCAAACGAGATGACACAGTGTATGAGCATGTCACTTATCTCGCAGCCGGAGAAAATTCCCTCATCGTTCATCGGCAAGCGGAATCGCTGCGGGGGAGATTGGGATGTAGTGTGTTTTTTCATTATTTTTACCATGAAAATACATTCTGAAAAGCCGGGTTTTTATAATGCCACGAAGGCACGAAGTCTCACGAAGGTTCTTTGTTTACGAGGCTCCCCTGAATCCGTTATAATCGGCATTTTGTATTTTCTTCCAGCTTTTCGCCGAAAACACGGTTATTCTCATCTGTTTTTTCAACCCTGACACTGACAAACGTATTTTTCATATCATCCTCACCGTTTATCAGCACAGGTATGTAGTTGGAGGTGACTCCTTTCAAAAGTCCGGTTGCCTTGTCCATTCTGCCTTCTATCAGGATTTCGACAGTTTTGTTAAGAAATATTCTGTAAAATTCCTTTTTCTTTAAATTCCCGAGTTCCCGCATTTTTCCGCATCTTGCTTTGATAATATCCGGCGGAACCCTGGCCGGATACCCGTATGCAGGCGTCCCCCTGCGCGGGGAGAAAGGAAATACATGGAGGTAGGTGACAGGCAGTTGTTCGATGAGTGTGTATGTATCTTCAAAAGCAGCTTCGCTTTCTCCGGGGAATCCGATCAGGGTATCAACACCGATTGCGGCATCGGGGATCATTTTGCGAATATTCAGAATCAGTTCTGTAAAAAACTCGCGGGTATAAGGTCTGTGCATTTTTTTTAAAATACCATCATTTCCGCTTTGCAGGGGTATATGGAAATGATGACAGATATTATCCGATGATGCAGTGAGGGATATGATTTCTTCGTTCAGTTCATGAGGTTCTGTTGAGCTTAACCTTATACGGTCTATCACTGATAATTTACAGATACAGGACAACAATTCTGACAGACTGGCCGGGGGAGAAAGATCAAGCCCGTAGCATCCCAGGTGTATTCCCGTCAGAACCACTTCATGGAATCCTGCTTTCCCAAGTCGGGCTATATTTTCCAGTACCTCTTCGGGCTGCATACTGCGGCTTGGTCCCCGTGCATAAGGAACAATGCAATATGTGCAAAAGGCATCACAGCCGTCCTGGATTTTTAAAAACGGACGGGTCCTGGAAGAATTCGGAATTCGGGATTCGGGATTCGGGCTTTCACCCGGGGACACCATCCCGGGAATCCGATGCTTGTCCGAGTGGCTGATTATATCATGAACCCCTTCGATCTTCTTAATTTCATCCGGTTCGGTCTGGGCATAACAGCCTGTCACAATAATGCGCGCGCCGGGATTTGCGCGTATGGCCTGACGTATGGCCTGCCTTGACTGCATGGCTGCTTTGTGCGTCACTGTGCAGGTGTTGATAATGCAGATATCCGCGCGGGCGTCGCCTGCCGGGAGCTGCCCCGCAGCTTCCAGAGATTGTGCAACGGATTCTGATTCATACTGGTTAACTTTGCATCCCAGTGTTGTAACAGCGAATTTTTTCATAATTCAGATTCGAATAGCATAAATGTTCATGGCTTTTGTAAACAGAGTTTACGCGATGTGCAGCTTATAATGCCACGAAGGCACAAAGACACGAAGTCTCACGAAGGTCTTAGTACACCGATTCGTAAATTCCTCCCCCCTTTTTTAAAGGGGGGTCGGGGGGATTTCTGCCGTAACACCTTTTTTTAGCAACGTAAAATCCCCCCTGCCCCCTTTAAAAAAGGGGGACGAACTTAAAAAGTGGTGTCTTAGTGTCTTTGCGGTATTATCTGTCCTCCCGTAAAATACAGCTTAGGCGATTTCCAATAAAGAACATACCGATGCCGCCTGAAGGCGGAACGACAAACTGCGCTTGGTATATTCTTTTCCGGAAATCACCTTATAATGCCGCGAAGTCTCACGGAGGTTCTTTGTGTTGGGCGCATTTACAAATTGGGAGTCGCTTTTATTGTCCCGCAGGGACTTGTGAAAATAGCCCGGCAATTCATTGCCGGGTCGGATATGCATAATTTGCCGAGTCCCGCAGGGACGACTGAACTTCTTGAAATACAATGAAATATTCCAGCAGTCCCTACGGGACTCGGGCTTCTGTCAACTCATCCCGGCAATGAATTGCCGGGCTATTTTCATCAGTCCCTGCGGGACTCCTCCAACTTATAAATACGCCCTTTGTGTTTCTTTGTGGCATTATATCTTTGGTTAATATTTACATTTGTTTGTAATTTGCCTTTTGTTATTTGTGATTTCCTCCTGTAATAATCCCTCCGCCAAGAACCTCATCCTCCCTGTAAAATACAGCCCCCTGCCCCGGGGTTATGGCTGTCTGAGGGGCTTCAAATCTGACAACAACTGTATGCCTTCCCGCGGGATATACTGTGGAAAGAGCACCGCTGTGGCGGTATCTCAGGCGGGTCAGGACATTGTGTACAGGGAATTCCGGTTCCTTGCAAATCCAGTTTATCCCCGTCACCCTGCATTCTGAAGAAAGCATATCTTTTTTAAAACCGACCACGAGTCGGTTCTTCGCGCTGTCTATGCGCACCACATAATAAGGTTCCGATGCCGGACAGTTGATGCCGCGGCGCTGTCCCACGGTAAAAAGGTGCAGTCCGTTATGCTTTCCCAGTACGTTGCCCCTGACATCAACAACGGAGCCCGGTTTTGGCTCTGCTCCATGCAGGGTCAGGAACTCGCCATAGGTAGTCCCCTTTATAAAGCATACATCCTGGCTCTCTTCCTTTATAGCAGGGTAAAGCTTTTTTTCCCCGGCCAGTTTTCTTACTTGGTCTTTTGTCATATTTCCAATCGGAAAGCAGGCCTGTGCTAACTGGTCCTGGGACAGGAAGGCAAGAAAATAGGACTGATCCTTTTTTAAGTCAGTTCCCCTGTGTAAATGAAATCTGCCGCTGGTATCTTTTATGATCCTGGCATAATGGCCCGTAGCAAGGCAGGATGCACCCTGCTCCCGGGCAGCGGAAAGGACCGTACCGAATTTTACAGACGGGTTGCACACAAGGCACGGATTCGGGGTCTGGCCGTTTAGGTACGTTCGGATAAAATAATCAACGACTTCTGATTGAAATTCGGCACTGCAATCAATGAGTTCCACGCTTATGCCGAGAGCATGACCGATGTTTTCAATCAGATGTGCAGAATCCGATTCATAGCCTGTGATAAAGTGGACACCGATAACTTTGCGGCCCTGTTCCTTTAAAAGATATGCTGAAACAAGGGAGTCAATGCCGCCGCTGAGGGCAATGGCTGTTGTGCAGTTCATAGCTGTATTTATACTCAGCAGATGGAAAGTGTTCCCGAAATGCTCGCCTGGATGGGAAATCCCAAGCATTTCCGGCGGACTTGTCAATCCGCCGGGAGCGGTTCGGGGCCATTTCCCATCTACTGATACTCAGCGGAACTACGAACTTTTTCCATCTGCTGCTACTTGATATTATAGAAAAAAAGCCTGATTTGTCGGACGAACTTTTATCACCCTGCTAGGACATGCCGGCATACAAAGTTCACAGACACTGCATTTTTTCTGGTCAAAAACGACGCTCATTTCAGGGCGCTGAACAGAGAGTGCTCCTGTGGGACAAACCGCCGTACATGCCCCGCAATGGGTGCATTTATCATCTTTCCGTTTGACCTCCTGCTCTGCATTTTTAACTTGCACTCCCTGCTCTTTAAGGAATTTAACTCCCTGCCTGAAATTTTTCCTGGTTCCGTAAAGTTCAAGAACCAGGATACCTTCTTTCCGGGGAAACACAGTTGCATTCAGGATGTTAAACGTAAGGTCATATTCTCTCACTAGGGAACAAACAATGGGGTTGTGTACGATTTTTTTAGGAAAGCGAAGGATAAGTATTTTTGAATACACGATAACTGTTCCTTAAATTTGTAAAAGGGTACATTCGGCAGATCAATATTTCTGATCTGCTGACATTAATCCGAAAAGCTTAAGTTGTTATTGCTTCGGGAATGCACGAAGTTTCTTCTGCCAGATGTCTGAGCGGCTTTTCCGGTGAAAAAGGTTGCGATCTGGCTTTCAGGAACTTTGAGCTTTTCACTGTTAAGATAAAGACGGATACTTTAATTATAATTGCATACCGTGTCAACAGTAACTTAAATTTGAAAAATCTGAAACCTTCCTTTGCAAACGGTGATTTTACAAATATTCGCTCGAACACCCGGATTTTTATCTGTAAAAATGTAAACTGAAAAATGGAAGATAACAAAATTTTTACAAAATAGCTGACCAGGGTTATCCGGATGAAATATTCGTTTGGAAGTGAATCGCATTTGTGATATAAATAAATATTTAAAAAATTCCAAGACTGAACAGAGGGGGCGTATTTACAAGTCAGGGGAGTGATTTTTCAGTCCCTCCGGGACTCTCCCAAGTTGTAAATGCGCCCGAACAGAGGTTTGCGAAAACTTCGGAAGTTCGGTGGATTCCGCAACTTACAAGTTTCTCCCCTTTCTTAAAGGGGGCCGGGGGATTTTTCTTGCTAAAAAAGTCGGTTGCGACAAAAATCCCCGGGCCCCCCTTTAAAAAAGGGGAGGAATTTACAAGTTGCTGTAGTACCCATATTTCGATATTTGACCTCAAAGCGGGCCAGCTTTCCTGTAGAACTTACTGAAAAAGCACTGAACTGACCCTGAATCGGAGGCAAAATGATACTGAACACGGACTCTTCAAAAAAAACATTATTTTCGGAAGTCGCCGCGCTGCGTCGGGAAATCGCCGGGTTAAAGCGTGAAAAATCCGACTTGGAACTGATGATTGAAATGAACACAGAGTATTCGGACGAAGTAGCTGAATATCTGCTTGACAAATATGAAACAACCAAAAAAACTTTACTTTCGGAGGTGCTTAAGCTTCGCCATGAAATTGTCGAACTACGGCAGAAGATGACTGGCCTGGAACGTGAAAAAGCCGACTTGGAACTGATGATCGAAATGAGCACGGAACATTCGGACGATGTGCTGGAAGATCTTTTGGACAAAGTTGAATCAACACTGCGGGAGAATGAGAAACGATTCCGTCTGATCAGCGAGACGATACCCCTTCCGATTATTGTCAGCCGCATATCTGACGGTGCGATTCTGTATGCCAATGAACCTGCCGGGTCACTGTTCGGCCTTCCTGTTGAAGAACTGCCGGAGCGCAGGATGTCAGATTTTTATTATACGCCTTCAGAATACCGTTTTGTAAAAGATACCCTGGCTGTACAGGGATATGTGAGTAATTATGAGATGCAGGGCAGAAAAGCAGATGGCGGCTCATTCTGGATGGCGTTGTCTGTTCAACCACTGACATTTGACGATGTGCCCTGCCTCCTCGGTGTTCTGTACGATCTGACGGACCGGAAACAGGCAGAAGAAGAGCGATTACGACTTGCAACAGCGATTGAACAGGTCGCGGAGGGGATCGTAATCACTGAAAAGGATGGCACGATACGATACGCCAATCCTGCTTTTGAGTGCATCAGCGGTTACAAAAGAAAAGATATCAGGGGACAGAATTTTCGCGTACTGAGCCGTAAAGAACATCCTGAAACTTTTTACCAGATGATCTGGCATACGATTTCTTTCGGAAAAGTATGGACCGGCCATATTGCTGATAAGAGAAATGATGATAATATTTGTGAGCTTGAGGTGACAATTTCTCCTATCCGGGACAGTTCCGGTGAGATTATCAACTTTGTTGCTGTCAGTCGGGATGTCACCCATGAGATGTCCATGGAAAAGCAACTGCGCCAGGCACAGAAACTGGAAGCCATCGGTACCCTGGCTGGCGGAATCGCTCATGATTTTAACAACGTGCTCTTTCCCATCATGGGATATACCCAGATGACAATGGATATCATACCGGAAAACAGCAAGGCCAAAGGATATATGAAACAGGTGATGATAGCTGCCGGGCGAGCCAAGGATCTGGTAAGGCAGATTCTTACATTCAGCCGTCAGAATGAACAGAAACTGGCAATCATCCAGTTTCAGCCCATTATCAAAGAGGCCCTTAAACTGTTGCGGGCTTCTATGCCGACGACCATCCGTATCCGTCAGAGTATTGATAATGATTGCGGATACGTTCTGGCTGATCCTGTCCGGCTTCATCAGATTGTTATGAATCTCTGTACCAATGCTTATCATGCCTTGCGGGAAAAAGGCGGAACTCTGGAAGTGAGTCTGACAGAAAAAGAAACCGATGAGGATATATTGCTATCCGAACCGGAATTGAAACCTGGAAAATATCTCAGGCTCACAGTAAGCGATACCGGTCAGGGCATGGACACGGAAGTCATGACAAAGATATTTGACCCGTTTTTCACTACCAAATCCCCTGGCGAGGGAACCGGGATGGGACTTTCTGTTGTGCTCGGAATCATCAGGGATCATGGCGGTCATATCACTGCTGAAAGCGAATCGGGCAGGGGAAGCATATTTACAGTCTGGCTGCCCCGGGCAGAGAGAAAAACCAGCAAAACCGAACTCCTACCTGATCTGCCTCTTCCCAAGGGCAAAGAACGTATTCTTATGGTTGATGATGAAGATATGGTTGCCAGCGTGATGCAGCATATGCTGGAAGAACTGGGATATCACGTTACAACGCTGACAAGCAGCGTGGAAGCTCTGGGTATTTTCCGTGTGAAACCTGAAAATTATGATCTTGTCATTACCGATATGACAATGCCGAAAATGACGGGTGTTGTCCTTTCCAGGGAACTGATGCGTATCCGCTCTGATATTCCGATTATCATTTGTACCGGATTTGGCGATATGATATCAGAAAGAGAAGCCTTTGCCATGGGAATCCGGGGATATATGATAAAGCCTGTTTTGATGAGTGATCTCGCAGAATCCGTAAGAAATGTGCTGAACAAGACTGAGAGATCAAATTGACAATGAGGATGAACATTGTTAAAATCAGAAGATATATGAGCAGATAACTTAACACCGGATTCCGGGTTAAGGTTTATTATCATCAAAACCTCGGAGGTCTGGGGATTATACGGATTGTTCTTTGCATATAGGAAGTTATAAAACCTGAAAAACCGAGTCCAAAAACAGGAGGAATCAGAAATGCCTGAAATATTTGGTGATTTTGTAGAAATAGGCGAAGCACACGAATATCTGGTTATAAATTTTTCGCCCAATTCAATGCCGATCCAGCAGCGATGGCGCAATAATGGGCTTTCAGCCGATTTTCTAGCTGATTACTGGGGAACATTTTTTCCTGATGAGGGCCATTCTACGCAGAACAGACAGGCTGAAATCAAGAGCGCTGTCAGCTATATTGCAAATGAACTGCTTGAAAATGCAATGAAATTCAGTAATCATAAATCAAATCATGCGATCAGTATCGGACTATATCTGTTCCGAGAATCGCTGATATTTTACTCGACCAACAGTCTTAAACCTAAGAATATAGAACAATTTAAAGGCTTTATACGACAATTACTGACGGAAGATCTTGATGAGTTATACATACGTCAGTTGGAAAGCAACGCGGATAACGAGGATGGCTTATCATCTCTGGGATTCCTGACAATGCTCAATGACTATGAAGCGCGGCTGGCATGGAAATTTGAAACAGTTCAGCAGGATCCGAAAATTGTCACTGTCACTACAATGGCAACGCTGCCAGTATAGTTCTTATGTTGAAACTTATTGAATGCTTTCTGCTTTTCATTAACTCGGAAAGGAATTTTTGAGATGGAAATTAAAGGAGAAGATTATCAAGTAGCTTATGATCCGGAAACTGCAACGCTCATCTGCGAGGGAGCGCTTCGCCTGCGGGGCGCGTCCGGCTATGAAGACATTGTGAAGTTATTCAATGAAGTGGCAGATCAGAAACCATCTGCGATCACACTTGATTTAAAAGGGCTACGATTTCTTAACAGTTCGGGAATAAATGCGCTCTCCAAGTTTGTTATAAATGTTCGGAATAAAAAAGCTTGCGAGCTTGTCATACGGGGAACGAATCAGTATCCCTGGCAGGGAAAATCATTGAGGAATTTTCAACGCCTTATGCCCGCTCTGAAACTGGAATTAGAATAACGCCGAGGGCAGAAATCCCCGGCCTTTAAAAAGGGGAGGAACTTTCAAATTGGTTTATATTAAAGCCTGTTTCACCCGAATTTACGGTTTAAAAGAATATGCCCGCTAAATTCATGTGAAAATATGCCGCAAAGTCAGATGAAACAAGCTTTAGTGTGTCTGAATAAAGGAAAAAATATGGATAAGCTCTGTTACTCATGCGGGGTCCCGCTAGGGATCCCCGGATTCAAGGGACCGGCTGAAGACTATTGCAAGCACTGCACTGATGAAAACGGAAGCCTTAAACCACGGGAAGAAGTCAGGAACGGAATCGCTGAATGGCTCAGAACCTGGTAGCCGGATGTTGATCAGGAGAAAGCCCTTGCAAGAGCAAAAAACTATATGAAGGCAATGCCGGCATGGGCAGACTAATATCTGACGGAAAAGCAAAGGAAGAGATACAGGATGGCTGTCAGAAATATCCTTTTGCTGGGCGACCCCCGGCTTTATGAAGGTGATTTCCAGAAAAGAATATACCAAGTTTGTAGTCCCGCCTTCAGGCGGCATGACACCGCCTGAAGGCGGAACTACAAACTTCAATCCGGTATGTTTTTTATTGGAAATCGCCGAACTGAACAATCGGCAAACGCACTTGGAGGGTGATTTGTCGGAACTACTTCAGCACGAGTACGATCATCTGGACGGCATACTGGCTGTGTCACGGGCTGTTGACGGGCGTTCTTTTGCCCTGAGAAGCCAAAGCCATCTTTTTATATGAAAGTGTTTGGTATTTGATGTTTGGTGTTTTGCTCCGACTTTCATTTTTCGTTGTGCCCCGATCTGCTCACTTTAAATAAAATTAATAATACGGACCTGATGATTGGTGTCTGACTACTGACGTTCTTCAGGTAAAAAATAGAATATGAAAACAGACAAAATTCTTCTGGATCACGGAAGCGGGGGAAAGATATCGCATAATCTGATTTCCGATATCATGCTCCCCATATTTGATAACCCTGTCCTTTCTCAACTGGATGACGGTGCAATACTGAATATACAGGGAAAGCGTCTCGCCTTTTCCACGGACACTTTTACAGTCTATCCCATCTTTTTTCCTGGCGGAAACATCGGAGACCTTGCTGTAAACGGAACTGTGAACGATCTTGCTGTATGCGGTGCGGCTCCGCTCTATCTCAGCACTGCCCTGATCATTGAGGAAGGATTTGCGATGACAGATCTGGAGAAGATACTGAAAAGTATGAAGTCGGCCGCGGAAAAGGCCGGCATTCAGATTGTTACCGGGGATACAAAAGTCGTGCCAAAAGGCGCGGCAGACAAGATATTTATTAATACTTCAGGAATCGGGCTGATTCCTCCTCATGCAGATATCGGGGGAAGCAAAGCTCAGATCGGAGATAAAATCATACTGAGCGGAGGGATTGCAGAGCATGGTATTACTGTCCTGATTCAAAGAGAGGGAATGGACTTTGATTCATCAGTGACAAGCGATACAGCCCCTTTGAATCATATGGTCAGGAAAATGTTATTACGATCAAGGGAGGTTCATGTGCTTCGGGACCCGACCAGGGGCGGTGTCGGAACCACGTTGAATGAAATCGCCAGAAGCTCTCAGGTGGGCATCCGAATTTATGAAGAAAAAATACCGGTGAAAGACGAGGTATCGGGGATATGCGAACTGCTGGGATTTGATCCCCTCTATATTGCAAATGAGGGAAAGCTGCTTGCGTTTGTAAAACAGGATCACGCGGAAATGGTTCTCGAGGCAATCAGAGGAGATGAGTTCGGAAAGGACGCCTCCGTTATCGGAGAAGTCATTCCCGAATCTCCTGGCATTGTGTCAATGGAAACACGTATAGGCGGAAGCCGGATTGTTGACATGCTGACGGGAGAGCAGCTTCCCAGGATCTGTTAAATGTTAAGGAAAGATCGTCTCTGCGCTCCTTTTTTATTATTATCAGCAGATAGGAAACTTTTCGATGAACATATGCATACGGGAACATGCAAATGGCGTGTTATAAGCAAAACCGTACCTTCGGGTGAAACAGCTTCTTTAACAAGTTTTCTTATCTGATATGCTTGTTGCAGAATATCGCATTCACTTATGTGCGGAATGCGATGTGTGTGAAGTCCTGTGAAACCCACGCTATAAAAAGGCTGCACTCAGCTTCATCCGGAGATACGGTTTCGTTTATAATACGCCAAATAGAAAAGTCCCTTATTGACATTTTTTCATGAAATAAAAAATTATAATTATAAGATTCAAAGAATTGCCAATTGTGTCAGGATTCGGCATCATTCGGCTCCGGACACAGAGTATCCTTAAATTCATCCGGAACATGTTTGCGCACCTTTTTGTACAGATTCCATTGTTTTTTTAACGGAATGCCCGGCGGTTTCAGCGTATTAAGATATTTTTTCACTGCTCTCGGAGATGAAAGCATTTCCGGCAGCTTTTGTTTTCTGCCTCTGAACATCGTGAATGACTCCCACTGCTGCCCATGAAAGCTGCGGTAGCGAATGACACCGAATCTGTTTTTATCGAATTCGAACTCCTGCTGAAAAGAAATGCCCGGCAGTTTTTTAAATGTCATTCCGTTTGCTCGAAGTCCAGATATTTTCTTTTTCTCTTTCCTATGATCGAACAGATAGTCGTCGGTGCCAGGCGGATCACTGGCAATTGAATTGGGATGGAAGAGCGAAATCAGGCAATGGGCATTTCCCGGATACATATCTCGATCCGGCATGACAGCCTCCCAATCTGCCTTGTTTTTACTACCGGCCTGGTCATATGTCAGGATTTCAAAATTGCTGATCGCCCCCAGTCCGATATTCCGGTTTCCGCCGATACCGCCTGTATCACTGATAATCTCCAGCAGGTGCTTTATTGCCGCTTTAATTTTCTCAGCTTCTCCGTCATCTGTCCGGAGTAAAAAATAGAAGCCGGACTGCTTTTTTGTATCAAAATAAGTCGTGCCGGAATGAAAAATCTGCGACGCGAGGGACAGCCTGTCCAATGTATTGTGCGGTCTCAGGATGTCCGTTATTTTCCCGGGACGGTTCTCTGTATCGGCAATATCATCAATAGCGATTTCGCCGGCAGTTTCGTCAAACCTGATCCAGTTTTTGAAATCAGAAAGTTTGATAAATTGCAGGGATTTAATTTCTTTGGCGTATTCCTTTTTATCTGAATCGTCCAGGTCCGGATTGCTTTTTGAAAAAGCAAACGGCACGGACAGGGGCTTGGGCAGCCAGTATTCGTCATTGCCGTGTTTTGTTTTTGTTACAGGAAATCCCGAGGAGATACAAAAAGCGGTTTGCCGGTTTCAAATGAATTCAGAAACTCGTCAAAAAAAATCCTGGAAGCTTTCCCGGCAATGGCCCAGTTGTTGCACAGTGCAGCCCACAGGGTATCGGAATGGATAATCTGTTTATCGGTGCCTTCGATGCCGATTCCCGGGTTTGCGGCACCGATATGAACTGCATTTCTGAAGTAAAGCCTTATGATAAACGTCTTTTTCATGGCTGGATACTCTTTGTAAGGGTTAAGCATACTGGGAAAAGGAGATGGTTTTAATCGCTTCTTTGCAGTCAGAAAAGCTGTAAGGTTTCTTTTCCGGGAGCTTAAATCCCTCTGCTGCATCACCGTCAACTGTTTTCGCGTCAAATTGTGTGATGTTGAATCTGACCTGCCCGTGTCCGCGTGAGGTATTGCCGCCAAGGCCGGTATGTTCCTGGATTATTCCCAATGCACAGAAGATATTCTCCAAATCCTGGCGAAGTTTGTGATCGCATTTGGTTTCCGGATTATCCGCGGCATTTTCAGCAAATTCGCCGTTCTCATAGGTTTGAACCTTATATACGATTTCAAAGTCAAATTTCGCGCCGGCCGGCATCCTTTCAATTGTACGGGGCATGGCATGAGCCGTAATCCGGTCCACAACGATCTCAATTTTGGCTTCCGTCACTGGCAGATCGCTCTGCATATAAAGCTTCTTGCTTTCTTTTGACAACATGGCATCCCGCACCACCAGAACTGACGGCACCCCGGGGTCGGATGCAGAATTACCGAAAACACGGCAGACTTGGGATTTAAGGGCGAATTTATACGCCTCATCATCATAGTTGTCCTTGTCATACATCTCCAGCCAGATATCATTGGTCATCTTAATTAACTTCGCGCCTGTCTTTTTTTCAAGCAGGGACCGCATCCGCCCCCGAAGCGAACTCCCGGGAATATAAGGTTCGTTTGTGACCGGATTCTTAATGACCGGGCTGTCAATACCGCCCTTGTCAATTGAATCTGATGTGCCGCCGATGTGCAGGCCCGTAAGGACTTCAATCGTACCGCCTGTTTTTACAAATCCGAGTAATTTTATCTGCTTGTTTGCCATTTCAACATCCTCCTTCAAATTTAAATCCCCCTCGGTCCCCCTTTACAAAAGGGGGAAGCAAGCGTCATCTCCGATTATTGAGTTTTATACGTTTCATGATAATCCAATATTGCCTCAAAGAATTCTACAAACAGACGCAAGTCTCTCACGTTTTCAATACGATCATTGCGGAGACAACTGGCAAAAACCCTGTACAGCGGCTCAATCTTTTTTTTATCTGTTCTTTTTACGCTGCCCGCCAGTTTCGGCAGCAGGAATTTCAGCTTGGCTTTATCTATATCGGGAATGTCCTTTTCATCAGCAAGATGGCGATTCTTCTGATCAACTGCTTTGACATAGGTATAAAAACGCCGAAGCTGGGTTGACGAAATTCTCTTTCTATCAAGCTCTTTGGCGATCATCGCAGAATAGCGGGGCAGCTCATCTATCTGATCGAACAATGTTTTGCTCCCGAGTTCTTCAAGGATGCTGTCAAAAGGGATTTTTTCATAAACATCTATAAATACATTTGGCATTATCTCGTCCTCCTCAAAAATGAAAGCCAGTTTAAGGCAATGTGTAAATGAGAAATATTCCGGTTACTTTTCTTATAAAGATGGCCTTTCAATTTACCAAACAGCTCTTTATCCGTCTGGCTGAGTTTGCGGCGAACATCCTCCAATACCCGGGCCATCGTGGACATATAGAGTTCACCTGTTATCTGAAACTTTTCCGTCACCAGAAACCATTTCTCAATCGTCTGATAGCTGATTTTCTCAGTCACAAAAACATAGCGATGATCTGCCGACCTGAGTTCCCCCAAGCTGCTGTAATCTTTTATAAAAGGCAACATAAAATCGTATCCTGCCTGCCAAGTCATTGACAGCATATAATCGGTTTTTTTCTTTGCGGCCAGTCGGTCCTGACGCTGCTGCTTGTTTTCATCGTAAAACAAGGCAATACGGTTCTTATTTTTTTTATCATTGATATTATCGGCATCATGTTTCGCGTATTTTTCAGCATCACCGCTTTTCTGAGCCATCTGGTAGAGGGGATGCTTGGGATGATGGATTGTCAGGCCCGCGGAGATCGAAGCTTTGATAACCTCCTTGCCTTCCTTTTTATTAATCACCTCACAATACTCCCTGAAACATCTCTGAATATCAAATGCCAGTTCAACCACCTCATCCCACGCTCCCACGATAAACAAATCATCGCCCCCGGCATAGGTTACAGATACATTTCTTCCATTGCTGTAATCTTTCCCCAGAATATTTATCGGCTCAAATGAAAATCTGCTTTCTTCAAACAGGAATATATCTGCCTGTCCCCTGCATATCTGATTCAGGATAGCCTTGAAAAAATAATTTATCTGATGAGAAAAGACTGCCAATTTGCTTGGTGAATCCATCTCATCTGACGAAAAAATGCTGCCTAAATTATCCACATCCATGCGAAGCGCACCGATCATGTCAGCACCGCAGGAGCAGACCGAAAGACCTGCAAAGGAAGCCGTGTCGTTGTTTCCGGGCTTTTTTACATTCGGTCTGTCTTTCTGGGCGATTTTTGATTCCGCATCTTGTGCATATGGAGGAAGCTCACCGACTTTCCTTACATAGTAAGCATACAGGAAATCTTTTCCGATCTCCCAATATTTTTCCCATGTATCGTCAATCTTACGAAGTGTGTATAAGGCATATGAGTTATGACGTGTCGGAAAGCAGAGGAACCCTTTTTCTTTCTTTTTTTCTATCGCATCATAATCATATCGGTATATCTTTTTGGCTCTCTGGTAATTCGTGTTGAAAGCAAATTAAATTACCTAAATAAGTAATAAGTAATCAGAATAGCGACACAGTGTTTGTATTTTCCGTAAGATTTTCTGCTGACATGATCACAGAAATATGTTATACCGTATTTTCAGATAGTCGGTATTATCAGAAATCATTATCAGAAAGGAAACAGTATGAAAATCTTATACGATGCGGACTCTGACAGCAGGCAGCAGGAATATCCTTCTCATTTTCCCTGGGATAATCCGTATTTTCCCCTCGGAAACGGCACGGACAGCGGAGAAAAACGGCAACGCGGGGCCTCGTATCCGTATCCGGGCATACCCTTTCCTTTTCCCCGGGGGATTTTTCCGCAGTCCTCTGAGAGATTCATTGAAGAATTACTGAACATCCCGGACATTGCCGCAGAGAAGTCGGAGACAGACGGAGAAGGAAATCTTATAATAAGAGTGAGGAGCACCGTAACGGGAACCCGCTGTAACAAATGCGGCAGAGATACTGACAAACCTTACGGTCACGGCAGGGAGATCATGCTCCGGCATCTGTCTGTTTTCGGAAGGAAAACTTATATCTGTATCTCTCCTCCGAGATATCAGTGTACATGTTGCGAAGGCACCCCTGTCACGACACAGAAAGCATCCTGGTATGAACAGAGAAGTCCGCATACGGCAGCATATGAGGAACATGTATTGCTTCAGACGGTCAGCAGTACCGTGGAAGATGTAAGCATTAAGGAAGATCTGGGATACGAAGCGGTGAACGGAATTATAACCCGCCGGATTGCTGCCGGAATTGTCTGGGACGAAATAGCGGATATCGGGGTCATAGGTTCGGATGAGATCTCGCTGAAAAAGGGACATAAGGATTTTGTAACAATCGTGAGCGCTCTCTCAGACGGAGAGATAATTATATTGGCAGTTCTCGGAGATCGCAAAAAGGAGACAGTGAAGAAGTTTCTGAAAACTGTTCCGAAAAGGCTGAGGAAGAAAATCCGAGGGATATGTTCGGACATGTACGACGGTTTTATCAATGCGGCTAAGGAGGTTTTCGGAAAAAGGATCATAATCATAGCAGATCGGTTTCATGTAGTGAAGCTTTACAGAAAAGACCCTGACGGACTCAGGAAGAAGGAGATGAAACGTCTGAAAAAGGAATTACCGGAAGATGAGTACGGAAAACTGAAAAACGCTATGCGGATATTGCGAAAAAAAGAGAAAAATCTGAAAGATGAGGAAAAGGAAGTTCCGGAATGTCTGTTCAGGCATTCTCCGGAACTTAAGCTGGCCTATGATATCTGTAAAGAGCTTACGGATATTTTCGAAGCGGATATTTCAAAGAGCGAAGCGGAGCGGAAAATCAGGAAGTGGAAAACA
>JAUCGG010000135.1 GCA_030378015.1 Desulfococcaceae bacterium HSG8 | reverse complement strand
TCAGAGGTTTTTCTGTATCGCCTTATGTGTTACTTTCCAAATAAAGAATAATATCTATTATATCCATATCTAAATGCACTCTGAACATTTTCAGTCCAATGTTACGAACATGAGTATCCTTAGCCGTGTCTTGCGTCTTTTGCTTCGCTGAGCGTTGATGGTGAGGTTCATCAAATTCAATCGCTATTTTATCGTTAACTAAGCAGTCAATAACAAATCCTCCTGTTTGGTATTGAAACTCAAACCCCCATCCTTTTTTTAAACAATATTTCTTGACCAAGCTTAATACAACGGTCTCACAACGAATTGAAAAATGTTTATGTAACTTATAACTGGTAGCTAGTTCCTGGACTAACTTAAATGCATTTTCATCAAGCATGTAATTAATGATATTTCGTTTTGCTCCAGAGCCAATTTCGACTGTCAAATCGCTTTTTTCAATTTTAGCTTCAATATGTCTATGTTTTATAATCGATATAGCCCTTTTTATAACTCCCTGAAAATTTTCCCATCAATCATAGCCGAGTTGTGTTTGTATTGATCTTGCAGATATCATATTTTTCACTGTGGTTATTTACTACCGAACTTTTTTCACATAACGATCCGGATAAGCGGCGGGGCGGATTAACGGACAGCTTCGTAAAAGATCAGCCAGCCCCGTCCGCTTCATCTGCGTGTTATGCCGTGATAAAAAAGTAAGAAGAATACTGGGAAAACACTTCTCACTTAATACCATATTTCCGCAGAAAAGTCAACAGTAAATATATGTAATAATTTCGTTTTTTATGTTCTGCCGACTTTTTCCGGGGGCCGTTTTTTTTTCCGGGCCGCTTTTCTGTGTTCCGCGGCATAACAGTACTGATATGTGGAAAATTTTCTACATATACCCCTTATACGATAGAAGATTTTCCACATATTGCCATATCAGACAGCAAAAGCAATCATCTTCATATTTCCCATCCTGGTATCCTTGCATAATCATTTGGCAGGATGAGATACAGCAAATTTTTGCCTTGTACTGGCCGTTGTCATGATCATCCGGTACATCAAGAAAATGGTCTTCAATTTCATATCCTGAGTTCAAACAGGAAGTTTCAGCTTTTTTTATAACTTTTGCGAAATTCTCCCAACGAGCATAGCCAAGCAGTTTTTGCAAATCTCTCTTTTAATTATAAGCAGCCTAAATTTCAGGTTTTCGTTTCGGCTATCCGAGCCATGCTGCCCTAACGAAAATCATTGCCACAAAAATTCGCCGGATTGTTCATAACTTCATCAAAAACACCATTTCATATTTACAATAAAATAGGAAAGTTAACAAAACGACATATAACAATTCCGCTTTTATTATCATCTGAAATCAGGTGATTATAGAGTTATTAACACTTCATTGTCAATACCGTGTTCATAACTCCTGACTTGTGAACAATTTTTTATTCTATGTTCATAACCCAGGAGTTATGAACAAGTTATCAACATTGAAATGTTCATAACTTCTATCTCTTTTCACAATAAAACAAATCTCTTACAAAGTTATCAGCAAATTGACAGTCCTTATTAATATTCTTTTATACTACGTATGATAAAAAATAAACAAGTAAGGATTAAGATATTTTTGTTTTAAAATTTGTTTACAGGAAAAATTTCTTGTAACTATTTTATAAACAAGCTATAAAACCGGTGAGTATAAACCGGACAAACTTTTACTGAAATTTCAGAATTCTGAATATAAAGGTCTGAATATAAAGAAAGGTGCAAAATTTTGGGATTACTGTCATCTGCTGTATCCATAACCCGTTATACAGTTAAAGGAGAACTTAGGGAACCTGTTCCTGAGGTCATTGCAGAAGGTCTTAAAAAAAATGCCATTAAAGAAATAGATGATGACATTTCAGAAAAAGCGGTGGGATGGACATCCTTTGAAAATCCGTTCAAACCTGATTTCGAAGGGTCTTCATTTGTCATCGGCACTCATCTGATATTTTCTTTAAGAATTGACAAAAAGGTTATCCCTTCCAAAATAATAAAAAAACATTTTGCCATAGAGATGGAAAAAAAGCTTGTGGAAAGCGGACGGGATCATTTATCAAGAAATGAAAAAAAACAGTTGAAAGAAAATGTCTTTACCATGCTTAACCGGCGTGCCCTGGCGACACCCAATGTTTATGATCTTGTATGGAATAAAGAAGAGGCCGGATTATGGTTCTTTTCAAATCTGAAAGCTGCCAATGAAGAGTTGGAGACATTGTTTTTGAAATCATTCGATCTGACCCTTATCCGGCTTTTTCCATATACTATTGCTGACCTGATGACAGGACTTTCTGACGCTGACCGGGATGTCCTGTCCAAACTTTCCCCCACAAAATTTACGGAGTAGCTGATGCTTGATATTGCTGTTTCTTACAATCGTTATAAATTCCTGGGATACGAGTTTCTGACATGGCTGTGGTTTTTAACAGATAAAGACCGGGAGCAGCTTAATAAATGGGATCAGGAACTCACATCCCTTGATATCGGGAACCGGATTGTGCTGGAAAACCGGCTGAATGACGCTGTGGAAACCCTTACCATCAAAGGTGATGATGCTGGCCTTGAGGAGGGAATCCTGGCTTTAAGGAAGGGATCTGTTGTCACCGAACTGAATCTTTTGTACAAATCAGGCGATCATGAATGGCGTTTTACGATCAAAGGAGAAAGCTTTAATATCTCGAACCTTAAAACGCCCGAGACAGGGGGAATTGAATCAAAGGATGATATCGAAGGGGCAGTGCTTGAGAAAATATATCTTCATGAAAAAATAGCGACGTTTATTGATAATGTTTTCAAGCATTTTATACAGCTACGGATTTCCGAAGACTGGGATAAACAGGTGGTTCCGCTGTTAAGAAAATGGATTGGTGAAACGTGAAGCGTGAAGCGTGAAGCGTGATACGTGAAGCGTGATACGTGAAACGTGATACGCGATTGATAAATCCGAATCCCCGAATTACGCGAGGGATTTGTCAATCCCCCGTGAGCTTGCGACTGATACGCATCACGTTTCACGCATCACGTTTCACGTTTCACGTTTCACGTTTCACGTTTCAGAAAGGACATATATGAATTTTACGATAAATAAAAGCGATATCCGCAATGTATTAGCAAAAATCCAAGGATTGACCGGGAGAAAGACCAACCTCGCGATCACCGAAAATGTTTTAATAAAAACAACTGATTCTGCTATAACCCTTGTAGCGACTGATCTTGAAACCGGATTGGAAGGGATTTATCCGGCCAGTATAGAATCCGAAGGCATGATCGCTATAAATGCAAAAAAATTCTATGAAATTGTAAGGGATTTTCCTTATGATGAAATACGGATGAACGAAGTTGAAAACCGCTGGATTGAGATCGGGAACCAGAAGATCGAATATCATATCGTGGGCATGGATCCGGATGATTTTCCTGACAGCCCTAAGATAGAGGATGTTGAGTTTTTTGACATTGACTCCGCGGTTCTGAAAAAAATGATAGAGATGACCGTGATTGTTTCCGGCGCATCCGATGACAAGCGGGCACATATTAACGGGGTTTATTTTGAGAGAATTTTTGACGATGATGAAAAGATCGTTAAAATGGTTGCGACAGACGGCAGCCGGCTTTCAACCGTTGAACACCATTATGACAAGAGTTTTATCCTTCCTGAAGGCCCCGGTATTATTATCCCCAAAAAGGGGTTGAACGAGGTTGTCAAATTTCTCGGTTCCGAAGGAACGGTTCAGATCGGGTTCAAAGACAACCACCTAGTCATAAAAAAAGATAATGAAACGATTATCATCCGGCTGCTTGAGGGCGATTTTCCCAAATACAATGATATTATTGTCAGGGGAGAGGGGAATGTTGTCAGGGTGGACAGGCATTTGTTTCTGATGATGCTGAAAAGAATGTCCATATTGTCTTCAGATACTTACAAGGGCGTTATTTTTAATTTCAGCACTGATAAGCTTCTGATCACAGCCACAAATCCTGATATCGGGGAATCAAAAGAGGAGATGGAAATAGAATTCGGCGGGGAAGAAGTGGAAGTGGCATTCAACCCGAAATATTTCATTGAAAGCCTTAATGTGATTGATGAAGACGGGGTTGTCCTGAATATTATTGATGAAAGGAGACCCTGCATGCTGGAGGGAGAGAATGACAAGAGCTACCTGGGTGTGATTATGCCGATGAGGATATGAAATTCTCAGTCTTCAGTGGTCAGTCTTCAGTCCGCAGCGCCGACTGCCGACTGCCGACTGCCGACTGCCGACTGCCGACTGCCGACTGAAGACTGGCCACTGACCACTGACAAGAGGAATCTTTGCCACCTTTCATCATAGCCTCAGCAATTTTTCTGTTTTTTACCTGTGGAAATCTTTATGCTCAGAACAACGAGAGGATAGATTTTGAGCATCTTCTCACTCTCGGTGTCCAGATTACTGATGTGGTCCAGGATAAAGAAGGTTTCTTCTGGATTGCAACCAGTGCCGGACTCATGAGATATGACGGGGTAAATATAAAAACATTCAGAAAAGGGCGGAATTCTGTTTCTGCCGATCTGATATGGTCCCTGTATGATACAGACGATACGCTTTGGATAGGATCATGGAAGGGGTTAGATAAATTTGATAAGGAAACGGGCGGTTTTACGCATTATGTTCATGACCCGGATGATCCGAATACTTTGAATGACACAATTGTCAATGCAGTATATGAAGACAGAAGCGGCATTATCTGGGTAGGAACACGAAGCGGAGGGCTGAATCGCTTTGATCCGAAAACAGGGAGATTCAAACATTATCTTCACAGGCCGGATAATCCGAAAAGCCTGAGTGACAACGATGTGATTGCCATACTTGAGGATTCCGCGGGCATACTCTGGATAGGAACTCAGAAAGGCGGGCTTAACCGCTTCGACAGGAAAACGGAAACCTTTACGCACTACATGCATGATCCGGATAACCCGGCCAGCCTGAGCGGGAACTCTGTGATAGCAATTCTTGAGGATACATCCGGAAGGTTCTGGACGGGAACCGGGAAGGGACTCAGCAGGTTTGACAGGGAAACCGGCACATTTGCAAACTTCCGTCATGATCCGAATGACCCGGCCAGCATAAGCACGAATTCTGTCCTCCATATTTATGAAGATATTTCCGGTAGTTTTTGGATCGGGACCCAGTCCGGGGGGCTGAACAAATTTGATCCTGAAACCGGCATATTTACCCGCTATCAGAAAAATCCTGATGCTCCCGGGAGCTTGCGATCTGATGATGTGCAGCGCATATATACGGATCGTTCAGACATCTTATGGGTATTTTGCAAGTCCGGTGAAATTGAGAAATATGATCGGAAACCAAGGGGATTCAGACTTTATCAGCATGATCCGAAAAATCCCCGGAGCTTGAGCAGTAACGTGGTGTTGCCGGTTTACGAAGACAGCGGGGGAGATATCTGGATCGGGACCGGAACCGGGGGACTCAATAAGTTTGACAGGGAAACTGAAACTTTTGTTCATTATAAACCGAACCCTGGTAATCCGGATGATCCTGAAAGCCTTCCCTGCATGATTGTCACAGCCATTGCCGAGGATCAGAACGGCAATTTTTGGATAGGCTCTACAAACCGTGCCCAAGGCGTTCTGAGCACTTTTGACAGAAACACAGGAAAATTTATAAAACATTACCGCTATGAACCGGGTAATCCTCACACCATTCCTTCCACTCGTCATTTTCCTTGTATCCTCCCGGATGTGAGCGACTCTCATATCCTATGGCTCGGAACCGCTGGCAACGGACTGATAAAATTCGATACAGGGAAGGAACGATTTACTCATTATCCCCACGACCCGGACAACCCCGCGGGCATCATTTCCGGCAGAGTCACCTTCCTGCACCAGGAAAAAAGCGGGGTGATCTGGATTGCAACAGGGAACGGACTGGATAAATTTGACAAACACAGGGAAGCCTTTACCCATTACCGCCACAAACCGGATGAACCGAAAAGTATCAGTGATAACAATATATTATCAATTCTTGAAACTGCATCCGGAATCCTGTGGATCGGCACAGGGAGCGGACTGAACCGATTTGACAGGGACACGGAGACCTTCAGACGTTACACAACAGATGACGGGCTGCCTGATAGTCATATTTATGCAATCTTCGAGGATGAAAGCGGAAATCTCTGGATGAGTACCAACGGAGGGATTGTAAAATTCAATCCCGACACGGGAATGTTCAGGAATTATACAAAAAACGACGGATTGCAGGGAGATGCGTTTTATTATTTTGCATATTGTCAGACCCGGGATGGCGAGATATGGTTCGGAGGGCTGAACGGGGTTAACAGGTTTAACCCGGAAGATGTCATGGATAATCCCCATATCCCAAATGTGGTGCTGACATCTTTAAATCAGGGCGGCACAGCGATTCTCGGCCTTGGCAAATCCCCGGTAAGACTTCGGGAATTAGAATTGGACTGGCGGACAAATTTTTTTGAATTCGAATTTGCCGGCCTTGAATACACCCGTCCTGGGAAAAATCAGTACGCGTATATGCTGGAAGGACTGGACAAAGACTGGTATTACGCGGGAACACGGCGATTCGGAAGATATACCAGTCTTCCGGACGGCACATACACGCTGAGGATCATAGGGGCCAATAATGACGGTCTGTGGAATGAAAAAGGGGTTTCTGTAAAGATTACCGTGAAGCCTCCGTTCCGGAGGACATGGTGGTTCAGGATTTTTATCTTTCTTTCTCTGATCGGTGCTGCCGCGGCAGTATTCTGGTTCAGTATCAGAATTATCAGGCATCAGAAGACAATGCTTGAGGCACAGATGGCAGAAAGAACCATCGAATTCCAGGAAAGTGAAAAAAGGTTTCGCGCATTGTCCGAAGCCACTTTTGAAGGGATAATTATTCATGAGAACGGTCTGATCCTGGATGTGAACCAGTCGGTCAGCCGGATGTACGGGTTTGACAGGCCCGAACTTATCGGGAAAAATATATTTGATCTGATGGCGCCCGAAGTCCGCAAAAGTGCGGAAGAAAATTTACTCATCGCTTATGAACAGCCTTACGAATCAGTAGGAAAGAGAAAAGATGGCTCGTTTTTTCCTGTTGAGTTTCAGGCAAAAGCGATTCCCTATTACGGCCGCAATGTCAGTGCCGCGGCTATTCGGGATATCACCTGGCGCAAGCAGACAGAGGAGCAGTTACTGAAATCTGAAGAAGAGTATCGAGTGCTGTTTGAAAACCTCCAGGATGTATTTTTCCGGGTGGATACCGATGGGGATATTCTCCTGATTTCTCCTTCGCTGGTTCAACTCCTGGGATATCTGCCTGAAGAAGTGACCGGATGGAATATCGGTGAACACCTTTACGCATCTTCGGAAAAATGGGAGAAATTCCGCTCTGCAATGGAGGAGGACGGATTTACAGACGGGTTTGAGGCGATTTTCAAAACAAGGGACGGCTCCGAGGTATGGGGAAGTGTATCGTCCCAGCCATATACAGATGACCAGGGAAAGATACTCGGATTTGAGGGAACCATTCGTGATATCAGCGAAAATAAGGAGGCAGAAGTTTCTCTTCTCACAGCTCACAGCGAACTGAAAGAGACATTGGAGGATCTTAAGCAGACCCAGGCACAACTGATTCAATCTGAAAAAATGGCAGCACTGGGCCAGCTTATCGCAGGCATTGCCCATGAAATCAATACGCCTATGGGCGCTATCCTGGCATCTGTCAGCAACATATCAGATGCCCTGAATGAAACATTGGAGCAGTTCCCCCGCCTGTTTCAGATACTTTCCGAGGACAGACAGGAAATCTTTTCCGCTATGGTTCGAAGGGCGTCAGAGAACCATGCAAATTTTACTGCCAGGGAGGAGCGGAAGCTGAAAAGAAGCCTGACGCGGGTATTGGAGCAACACGGGTTTGATGATGCGGATTCCATAGCAGATACGCTTACAGATGCAGGCATCAGTGAGGGGATCGAAGATTTCCTGCCTTTGTTCCGTCATTCTGAAAGCGATTTTATTTTAAAGACATTATACGACCTGACTTCATTGAAAAACGGAACGAAAAATATTGCTACTGCCGCAGATCGTGCCTCCAAAGTCGTGTTTGCCCTGAAAACCTACGCGCGGTTCGATGTCAGCGCCAAGCCGGTCAGTACTGATCTGGCAGAAGGCATTGAGACCATCCTGACGCTGTATCGTAATCAGTTGAAATGCGGCATCGAAGTGATCCGGAATTACAAAACCCTGCCGCCGGTGTTTTGCTACCACGACGAACTTAATCAGGTCTGGACAAATATTATCCATAATGCTGTTCAGGCAATGGAAGGCAAAGGTACCCTGGAGATTGATGTCTTCCGGGAGCGCGAAAGTGCGGTTGTCACGTTCACAGACAGCGGGAAAGGCATTCCTGATGAGATAAAGGCACGCATCTTTGATCCGTTTTTCACCACAAAAGGTGCTGGCGAAGGGAGCGGCCTGGGGCTGGATATCGTCAGGAAGATTATTGAGAGGCACGGGGGGGAAATTCAGGTGGAAAGCGAACCGGGGAAAACTGCTTTTACTATAATGATCCCTGTTCAGCAGGACGCTTAACAGAACGGGCGAAGGATGAGTACCTTTTTCGGCGGAGTTCAAAGCTTGCTTTGTGCTGTTTTTTTAACGCAGAGAACGCGGTAAACCGTTGCAGGCAGTGGATTCCGGGTTAAAATTAAAAAACATCCGTTTTTTAATTTTCCCCGGAATGACATCTTAACGTACTGTCATTCCGGTGAATTCTGCGATCCTCAATTATAATGACAAAATTTATCGTTAAATCAGTTGTAGGGTGGGGCTTGCCCCACCAAGGTTGATTGTTTTTATTATACCATTTTTTAATGATATTGGCGGATTTCGTAGCTTTCGGATATAAAGATATTTTATCAGTATTTTCCCCGAAGTTTATGAATAATACATCCGGAAGAAAACAGGCATCTTGTAACATAATAATTTCAGAATGCTGCACCCTCCCCTAAATCCGTTATAAATCAGTAAAAAACAAATCAATAATCAATGATATCAAGATTTAAAGTTCATGATGCCGATATACGTCAATTACGGGACATGAACCCTGTTATGTATTATGTACTACATCAACTTGTAAGTTCATCCCCCCTTTTTTAAAGGGGGCAGGGGGGGATTTCTGCCGCAACACCCTTTTTTTGTAACATAAAATCCCCACGCCCCTTTAAAAAAGGGGGGATGAACTTAAAAAGTGGTGTAGTACGATATTCTATCACCACTTTTAAGAGGATATTATTATGAAATTTTTTCTTGCGTTAGTTAGCGTCACTTTAGGAACCGTTTTGTTGGGAAGCACCACCGTTCACTCAGAGACGATTCAATTGAACATAGCCTATGCGGATTCGGAGCAACCGCCGTATGTTTACGAGGTCGGTTCAGTCATTCCCGAAAAACCCGGCGTTGTCGTCGAAATGGTCAAGATGCTTGAACAGAAGATTCCCGATTTGCAGGTGAATCTGAGACGTCTTCCCTGGATGCGATGCTTATCATACTTGAAGGATGGTGAAGTGGCCGGCATCTTCAATGCCAGTTTCACCCCGAACCGTTTGAAAAACGGGGCTTATCCTATGAAAGACGGTCAGCCAGATCCCTCCAAACGGCTTGTGACGATTTCCTATGGCATTTACACACTCAAGAACTCTCCGATCACTTGGGATGGCAAAACCTTTGGGAATCTCAACGGTGTCATGGGAGTCAATCGGGGGTTTTCCGTTGTATCAACGCTTAAAAAGATGGGGGTGACCTTAGAGGAAGTTAACCTGGTATCCCAAAATCTGAAAAAACTCAAAGCGGGGCATGTTACGGCAGTGTTAGCGCAAGATGTCACAGCAGATGCCCTTCTGAAAGATCAGGAACGCTTCGAGGGAATTGTCAAATTGGAAACTCCCTTTGCCACCAAACCTTATTATCTAATGTTGAGCTATCAATTCATTGAAAAATCCCCTCAAGTTGCCGAGCAAATCTGGACGGCAATCAAAGAAATTCGACAAACAAAATTTGATGACTTGCTTGCTAAGTATGCAGAAAATTAACATTCAATGGCATACTGACCAGAGGCGAAGCCTCAATGAGTCGTGGTAAAGCCTGAGCCGTCAGTTTGGAAACATAAAATTAAAAAAAGGTTACAAACAGTATATATGAGCTATACTTATTCTATCATGCTGTTTTATAAGCATAACCAGGCGGTTCCCAGGTGGCTTGATGGCTTGGGTCCCCGACTTTTCTGTAATCGGGCAGGTGCCGGTGAATTCTGCGATCCTCAATTATAATGACAAAATTTATCGTTAAATCAGCAATGAACAAAGTTGGTTTTAAACTGGTCCTCATGACCGGGATTGCGGTTCTGCTATCCGTCTTATTAACGGGAGGGTTCGGATATATTTCTTCCAAGCAAATTATTTATCACGATATGGAAACGGCTAAAATCAGTAATCTGGTGAAGTTGAAGACAACTACTATTGAAAAAAAAATTCATAGCGGCATTGAAATTTCCAAAAAATTGGCACAGGACGCCACGTTACAAGAATGGTTTAAGAGCAATGAAAAAAATGAGAAACTTGAACATCGGATACAACAGAACCTCACATTTATTGCTGAAGATATGGGATATTCCGTCGCTTTTATCGCCAATATAACTACCCTTAATTTCAGGACAAATAGAAATAAACTGACAGAAGTTCTCTCAGAAAATGATCCGGATGATGCCTGGTTTTTTGATTTTCTGAACAAAAAAAAGTCAGTTGAAATCAACATTGATTTCAACAATGATCTGAATGAAATGTTTGTCTGGGTTAACGCGTTAATGGGCTCCCCTGATGAACCTCTCGGCGTAGCAGGAATCGGGCTTCCATTTCAGGAGACATTCAATGATTTTACAAAAAATGAGTTTGAAGAGTTTGGAAAAGTTTGGATGATAAACGAAAAAGGTCAAATTCAGATGGATGAACAGGTTGAAAACATAGGCGGACAAATTCAGGATTTCATTCCTGCTTCAGTAATTACCAATTTCCTTGCAAACCCCAAGAAAAGCAGTGTCCAAATATACGATGACCCTGATAAAATAGAAACCATTTTCGATTGGAAGCAGGAAGTTGTTTTCGCTATGAGCAGAATTGCGGACACTGACTCCGTCATTGTTATTCGGATTTACAAAACCCGGTGGTTATGGCATATTTTAAAACCTTTTTTCAGAGGGGTGCTGAGTTCAGCCATGATCACTTTGGTTTTGGTTTCCTCAATTTTCGCATTGATTTCCATATTGACCACAAAAATTCTGACACGGCTTTCACAGAAAGTTATTGCTTTGGGCGAAGAGGATTTTGAATTCCCACTCTGTCAGAAAGATATAGATCGCAAAGACGAATTCGGAGAGATTGCCCGCGGGTTGGAAACCACCGGCAAAAAGCTTTCAAACGCTTACCATGCCTTAAAAGAAAGAGAAAACAGACTGAAAAGTCTGAATAAGACATTTGAACGATTTGTTCCCAGGCAGTTCCTGAACCGTATTGCAAAAGACGGACTTGAACAAATCCACCTTGGGAATGCTGAAAGTGATATCATTACGATTCTTTTCTCTGACATTCGTTCCTTTACATCGTTGTCTGAAAATATGGCCCCCCAGGAAATCCTCAATTTTCTGAATGCGTATTTTCAACAAATGAACCGACCTATCCATGACAATCACGGCTTTATTGATAAATTCATCGGAGATGCCATTATGGCACTTTTTGCTCGTATGGATAATAGCAATCAGGAAGATGCCAATGATGCCGTTCTTGCTGCTATAGGGATGCAGGAAAACCTGACAGAATATAACAGACATCGAAAGAAATCAGGATATATCCCGATATCTATTGGTATCGGGGTTCACACCGGACCTGTTGTGATTGGTACTGTAGGATCGTCAGACAGGATGGACTCAACGGTTCTGGGGGATTCCGTCAATCTGGCTTCCCGATTGGAAGGGCTTACCAAACGATATAATTCGCAAATCATTATTTCTTCTCAGACATACCGACACTTGGCTGACTCTGATTTTCTTTGTCGGGAACTTGATTTTGTAAGTGTAAAAGGACGGGATAAACCCGTAGTAATTTTTGAAGTATTTAACAGCGATCCGACAAATATCCGTGATCTGAAACAAAAAATGCTTTCTTCCTACCATAAAGGACTCAGGAATTATTATTTGAAAAATTGGCAAGAAGCTATTCAACTTTTTAAATCATGTGTAGCTATCTATCCGGAGGATGTCGTTTCAAAAATGTATATTAAGCGGTGTAGTCAATTCCAACAAGCCCCTCCTCCATCAGATTGGAGTGGTGTCTTAAGGCTATATACCAAATAATCAAAAATTTGCAAAATTTTTCCTTTTCAAAGGTTACAAGCAAGTAATTGACAGGAATCACGGTCTTTGAAAAAATTTCGAAATCATCATTCTTTTTTATGTGATTATAACGGATTTAGGGATGCCCGATCTGCCGCGGCTTTCCGTTTTTACAAAGATGTAAATCTTTTATCTATAGCGGTCAACTAAAATATTTCCAAAAAGGAAGGGGACTGATGAAAACTTGTCGCACAAAATCTGTCATTACAATCATTTTTCCATTAATTCACTTTTTTCTTTTTATCAACGCTCGGAAATATATTCGCCGAACCGCTTGAGGTGGGGGCACTGCATTTTCCACCTTTTTATTTTGTCAAATCCACCAGCCATGTCGAAGGAAATCTGATGGATATGATAACTAAAATATTAAAGCGGGCTTCAATTGATTATGTTGTAAGAGGTTATCCGCCTAAAAGACTTTACAAAAATGTGGCTGACGGAAAGACTGATATCTGGGTTGGCAATAAAGAGGTGCCGGTGTACGAAGGTAAAATTATTCACAGTGATTTCCCTATTTTTCAGGTTGAACTCAGAGTTTATACGATAGATGATAAAGAGTTGCCGTCAGTAAAAGAGGAACTCAGAGCAAAAAATATTATTACTATGAGAGGTTACAGCTATGGCGGAATGATTAAATTTTTAGAAGACCCTGAAAATAAAATATCAACGGATCCGGCGAATTCACATAAATCTGCATTGTTGAAATTGAAAGGCGGAAGAGCTGACTATCTTCTTGATTATAAGTATCCGGTTTCAAAAGAATTAGAAAAAACAAAGGTTAAAAATTTAAAATATAACACTTTGTTTAAGATTCCTTTATATATTATGGTTTCTAAAAAAACACCGAAAGCGGAAAAAATTCTTCATCGAATGGAAAAAGCCTATCATCAGCTTAAAAAAGAGGGAAAAATTGAATAATAAATCTCCGATTTTCATATGAAAGTCCGTAATAACGGAGTGCCAAACTTACAGTTTGGCATGGAAGTTCCCCGGAATCCACTGTTTTCGATCTGCTGATTAATCTCGTGAGTCGTAAGTTCTCATAAATAGCTGAAATGACTCACCGGGAAACTCCCCCCTTTTTTAAAGGGGGGCCGGGGGGGATTTCCCCCAACCTGCTGAAATCCCCCTGAATCCCCCTTTAAAAAAGGGGAACTCAGAACAGCGGCTTCAGAGAACTTATGACTGTCGAGATTAATATAAGCAGATCGAAATTTTCAAATATCCGGTTCTATCAGAACTATAAGGATTTAATTTAGCAGAGATTACAAATCCTTACTAAATACAATCCCTGTAGTACACCACTTTTTAAGTTCGTCCCCCCCCTTTTTAAAGGGGATTTTACGTTGCTAAAAAAAGGTGTTACGGCAGAAATCCCCCCCGGCCCCCCTTTAAAAAAGGGGGGAGGAATTTACGAATCGGTGTAGTAGTTTCACTGGCCGGATTAAAATTTTCCATCTGCTGAATATTTAATTTCCTATTTGACAACCACCCTTTTCCGGGATAAATCCCTGTAAAGGATAATTGCCCGTATTCCCAATTATTAATTTCATTAACATAACTCGTGAGTCGTAACTTCTTATAACTGGTTGAAATGACTGACCCGAAAACTCCCCCCTTTTTTAAAGGGGGGCCGGGGGATTTCCCGCAACCTTCTGAAATCCCCCTGAATCCCCCTTTAAAAAAGGGGGACTTTCAACAGCGGCTTCAGAGAACTTATGACTCACGAGAACATAATAAAAGGAAAACAAAATGGAACCGATCAGTATGATCATGGGCGCGCTGGGAGCTGCCGCAGGAATTGCTGCCGAAGGTACGATCCAGGAAGCAGCCAAAGACGGCTACAACAAGCTGAAAGAACTTATCATGGGCAGGTTCAGAGGGAATCCGGAAGGTGAGATGGCTCTGACAAAATATGAGGAAAAGCCGGCTGTGTGGGCCGAACCTCTTAAAGATGCCCTGGCCACAACAGAAGCGGATAAAGATCAGACCATTATCCGGGCTGCTGAGGAACTTCTTGATAAAATTAAAGATTTACCGGGCGGCGATCAGCGGATTCAGAGCATTACCAAGACATACGGAGATTACAGTGCTGCAAGCGGAGCTTACGGAACATCAACGGTTAATGTGAACCGGAAATTCAATGCGGAAGCTGAGAAGATTCAGGGCATTGTTCAGACTGATAAAATTGATAAGCTGACACAGAATTTCGGAAAATCGTAGATAAAATCATGACCGACCACAAATCAGAACAGACAGCTCACGGCGATTACAGCGCGGTAGCAGGCCCTTACGGCACTGCCACCGTAACCGTCAATATAAACGGCAGGGAGATCCGCCTTCCCTTCCAGCTTCCCCGCCGTTCCGAACACTTCACCGACCGCGAAGCCGAATTAAAGCAGCTGCTCAGTGATCTTCGGCCCGGTCACACGGTCACGCTTTGCGGGCCCGGGGGCATAGGCAAGAGCGCGCTGGCTGCGGAGGCTGTGTGGCAGTTGTGCGAGAATAATGAACCCCCGGAGCAGTTCCCGGACGGCATTATCTGGCATGATTTTTACAAAGCACCCAAGTCCGCGCAGGCCCTGGAACATATCTCTCTTTCTTTCGGGGAAGAACCCAAGCCCACGCCCCTGGAAGCAGCGCAGCGGGCATTGTCCGGGCGCCGGGCTTTGCTTCTGCTGGACGGCACAGAGGACACCGACGACCTGCGGGCTGTCCGGGATGTGACGGGCAACTGCGGGGTGATTGTCACCAGCCGGAAGCGGAGAGATGCGGCATCAAAGCCCCGGGATATCGGGTCACTGGAGGCTGATGAGGCTGTGAAGCTGCTGAAAGCCTGGGGAGAAGATCTGGCAGAAGATGAAAGCGCGGCCCGGCGTATATGTGACCTGGCAGGGGGACTGCCCCTGGCGATCCGCCTGGCAGGCCGCTATCTGCTTGAAACCGGGGAAACCGCGGAAGAATACCTGGAATGGCTGGAGGAAACACCCCTGGATGCCCTGAACCAGGGTGAGCGGAGGCTTGACAGCGTACCCCTGCTGCTGAAACGCAGTCTTGACCAGGTGAGCGGGGCCGCGCGGGATGTGCTGGCAGCCGCGGGGATGCTGGCTTTCGCACCGTTCGGCCGGGAGGTGATAACCGCGGCTTTCACAGATACACCGGCACCTGATATTAAAAAGCTTCTTAATGATCTCAGCGGATTGCTTTCCGAAATAAAAGAAGGGGATTCGGAAACTTCCAGGCAAAGCGACAATTCCGAACTGACTGATAAATTTATGAGTCTGCTGAAACAGGAGACAGAAAAATCCCCGGAACCTGCCGCACGGCAGACTTTCCCGCCTGAACTGAGAAAAGCCCTTAACGAACTGGTAAGCTACGGCCTGCTGACACGGACAGGAAAGCGGTGGGAAACAAGCCATGCACTGGTTCACACTTACGCACGGGAAGAACTCTCACCGGATGATGAGATCATAAGGAGGCTGGCGGGGTATTACGAGGCTTTTGCCGAAGAACACCGGGAACATGGCCCGGAAGGCTACGCCCGGCTTGACGGAGAACGGGCACACATCATGAAGGTTCTGGAAGGGTGCGGAGACCGGGGGGAATGGCAGGCGGTGAGTGATCTGGTGTGGGCAGCCGAAGATTACCTGGATATGCAGGGATACCAGACCGAAAGACTGACTGCGCTTGAGGCAGGAGTGAAAGCGGCTCAGGAACTCGGTCACAGACAAAATAAAGGATCATTCCTGGGCAACCTGGGAAACGCCTACAGCGACCTGGGCCAGGTGGAAAAAGCCATAGAATACTATGAGCAGGCTCTGGCTATCTCACGCGAGATCGGACACCGCCAGGGCGAAGGGAATCGTCTGGGCAACCTGGGACTCGCCTACAGCTCCCTGGGCCAGGTGGAAAAAGCCATAGAATACTATGAGCAGGCTCTGGCTATCTCACGCGAGATCGGACACCGGCAGGGCGAGGGTTCTCATCTGGGCAACCTGGGAAACGCCTACAGATCCCTGGGCCAGGTGGAAAAAGCCATAGAATACTATGAGCAGGCTCTGGCTATCTCACGCGAGATCGGACACCGGCAGATGGAAGGGAGTGCTCTGGGCAACCTGGGACTCGCCTACAGCGACCTGGGCCAGGTGGAAAAAGCCATAGAATACTATGAGCAGGCTCTGGCTATCTCACGCGAGATCGGACACCGGCAGGGCGAGGGTTCTCATCTGGGC
>JAUCGG010000134.1 GCA_030378015.1 Desulfococcaceae bacterium HSG8 | reverse complement strand
AGATCAGGATTCGGATGTGCGGAGTTCTGCGGCATCTGCGTTGGGTCGTATCGGAAGCGTCGGAGCGGTTCCCGGCCTTATTCCGTTGATCACAGATCAGGATTCGGATGTGCGGCGTTTTGCGGCATCTGCGTTAGGTCGTATCGGAAGCGTCGGAGCGGTTCCCGGCCTTATTCCGTTGCTCACAGATCAGGATTCGGATGTGCGGCGTTTTGCGGCATCTGCGTTGGGTCGTATAGGAAGCGTCGGAGCAGTTCCCGGCCTTATTCCGTTGCTCACACATCAGGATTCGGATGTGCGACGTTTTGCGGCATCTGCGTTGGGTCGTATCGGAAGCGTCGAAGCAGTTCCCGGCCTTATTCCGTTGCTCACACATCAGGATTCGGATGTGCGGCGTTTTGCGGCATCTGCGTTGGGTCGTATAGGAAGCGTCGAAGCAGTTCCCGGCCTTATTCCGTTGCTCACAGATCAGGATTCGGATGTGCGGCGTTCTGCGGCATCTGCGTTGGATAGTATCGGAAGCGTCGGAGCGGTTCCAGGCCTTATTCCGTTGCTCACAGATCAGGATTCGGATGTGCGAAGTTCTGCGGTATCTGTTTTGGGCAGTATCGGAAGCGTGGAAGCGGTTCCCGGCCTGATTCCGTTGCTCACAGATCAGGATTCGGATGTGCGGCGTTCTGCGGCATCTGCGTTGGGTAGTATAGGAAGCGTCGGAGCGGTTCCCGGCCTGATTCCGTTGCTCACAGATCAGGATTCGGATGTGCGGCGTTCTGCGGCATCTGCGTTGGGTAGTATAGGAAGCGTCGGAGCGGTTCCCGGCCTTATTACGCTGCTCACACATCAGGATTGGAATGTGCGGTGTTCTGCGGCATCTGCATTGGGTAGTATAGGAAGCGTCGGAGCAGTTCCCGGCCTGATTCCGTTGCTCACAGATCAGGATTCGGATGTGCGGCGTTCTGCGGCATCTGCGTTGGGTAGTATCGGAAGCGTCGGAGCAGTTCCCGGCCTTATTCCGTTGCTCACACATCAGGATTCGGATGTGCGGAGTTCTGCGGTATCTGTTTTGGGCAGTATCGGAAGCGTGGAAGCGGTTCCCGGCCTTATTCCGTTGCTCACAGATCAGGATTCGGATGTGCGGCGTTCTGCGGCATCTGCGTTGGGTAGTATAGGAAGCGTCGGAGCGGTTCCCGGCCTGATTCCGTTGCTCACAGATCAGGATTCGGATGTGCGGCGTTCTGCGGCATCTGCGTTGGGTAGTATAGGAAGCGTCGGAGCGGTTCCCGGCCTTATTACGCTGCTCACACATCAGGATTGGAATGTGCGGTGTTCTGCGGCATCTGCATTGGGTAGTATAGGAAGCGTCGGAGCAGTTCCCGGCCTGATTCCGTTGCTCACAGATCAGGATTCGGATGTGCGGCGTTCTGCGGCATCTGCGTTGGGTAGTATCGGAAGCGTCGGAGCAGTTCCCGGCCTTATTCCGTTGCTCACACATCAGGATTCGGATGTGCGAAGTTCTGCGGTATCTGTTTTGGGCAGTATCGGAAGCGTGGAAGCGGTTCCCGGCCTGATTCCGTTGCTCACAGATCAGGATTCGGATGTGCGGTGTTCTGCGGCATCTGCGTTGGGTAGTATAGGAAGCGTCGGAGCGGTTCCCGGCCTTATTACGCTGCTCACACATCAGGATTGGAATGTGCGGTGTTATGCGGCATCTGCATTGGGTAGTATAGGAAGCGTCGGAGCGGTTCCCGGCCTTATTACGCTGCTCACACATCAGGATTCGGATGTGCGGTGTTCTGCGGCAGAGGCATTGGGTAGTATAGGAAGCGTCGGAGCGGTTCCCGGCCTTATTACGCTGCTCACACATCAGGATTCGGATGTGCAGTGTTCTGCGGTTCTGGCATTAGGAAAATTATCTGCCGAAGATCAGACAGACGCTATTAAAAGGCTTTACAGGAACAAGAAGGGAAAACAAGATGTTAAATTGGCGGCGGCGGCCGCTTTGTTGAGGTTGAATGATGAAGAAGGGCTGGCGTTTCTCAGGGAAAAATCTAAAAGCCAAGAGGTTTATGAACGGAAACAACTTGCTGATATCCTGAGACAATCTCCTTCACATAAAGGGACCGCCCTACTTATTGAAATACTCAACGATGAAAACCATGATGTCAGAATTCAGGCCATTTCCTCTCTCGGATTTTCAAAGGATACATCTCCACTTCCTCATTTGCACAACCTTCTTGAAGATTCAGATTACAAAATCCGAGCCGCCGCTACAGAAGCTTTGGCAAACATCGCCTCTCCAGAAAGCCTGGAATTTCTGCAAAAAATTGCAACCAATACCCAGGAACGAGTCCCCGCCCGCCTCTCCGCAATCACCGGGCTGGGCAGCATCGCAACAGAAGGAGCTGTGGACATGCTCCTGGAAATTCTCGAAAATGAAGAAGAAACCTGGCAGTTCATGGCCATCAAGGCATTGGGAAACACCCGATCCGCCAGAGCCATTGCCCCCCTGCTGGCCCGCTTGGAAAAAGAGCGGGAAAGAAAAGCAGAATGGCGGGAAACCAGGGACGAAAACACCGAATCCTACACAGAGGAGCAAATCAGAGACTGGCGGAACCGCCTGGAAAAAGTAAAACCCAGGACATACCTTGAATCTGAACTGGCCTACGCCATCAGCCGAATAGCGCCTGAAACTGAAGGGACAAAGCTCCTCTCCCACGACCTCGCCGCGGTGAGACAAGGCGCATGGATGGGCCTCGGAAAAGCAGGAACCGTGTCCCTCATCCGAAAGCTCCACACCGAGCGAGAGAAAGGCGGAACACCCTGGTTCCGCCACGCGGCATACCGGGCCGCAGACCACATCCTCATCAACATACAGGCATTCGGCGGCAAAAAAGAACTGGAACAGCTTGAAACATTCTTCCCGGAAATATCGGAAGAACAAAGCCCCGGGGTTCATACACGGGTTAAGTGGACTATTGACAGATTGAAGGAACGGGAATAAAAGGAGTGCAAAAATTAAGCGAGTGCGGCGAGCGGTTTTTTGCTTTGTCGGAAGGACTTCAAAAAGTCAAGCGAGTACATTGGCCGAGTGCAGCGAACGGTTTTTGCCTCATGCGATATGCAAAAAACCGCTCGCTGCCCTCGCTTAATTTTTGCACTCCTTTTTCTGGAAATATCGGAAGAACAAAGCCCCGGGATTCATACACGGGTGAAACGGACTATTGACAGGTTGAAGGATCGGGAATCAAAGGAGTGCAAAAATTAAGCGAGTACAGCGAGCGGTTTTTTGCCTTGTCGGAAGGAGTGCAAAAATTAAGCCATGCGCCGAGGGATAAATCCCCCGGCTGAAAGCTCAGGCAGGCTGAAGCCAACTTTTAATGTCAGCAGATCGAAAACTTTCCGATAAGTTGCACAGACAGTGGATTCCGGGTTAAAATCGGAAAACATCCGTTTTCCGATTTTCCCCGGAATGACGATTTTAACATGCTGTCATTCCGGGGAAAATTAAAAAACGGATGTTTTTTAATTTTAACCCGGAATCCACTGTTCGGAAAAACTTTTCGATCTGCTGAATGTAGCTGCCTTCAGGCTTCGGCGTGAGCTTGTCGAACGGCTGCTTTCGATTTCAGCCGAGGGATTTATCCCTCGGCGATGAGGTTTTTTGCATATCGCATATCGCAAAAAACCGCTCGCTGCCCTCGCTTAATTTTTGCACTCCTTTTTCTGGAAATATCGGAAGAACAAAGCCCCGGGGTTCATACACGGGTGAAACGGACCATTGACAGGTTGAAGGATCGGGAATCAAAGGAGTGCAAAAATTAAGCGAGTGCAGCGAGCGGTTTTTTGCCTTGTCGGAAGGAGTGCAAAAATTAAGCGAGTACAGCGAGCGGTTTTTTGCCTTGTCGGAAGGACTTCAAAAAGTCAAGCGAGTACAGCGGCCCGAGTGCAGCGAGCGGTCTTTGCCTCATGCGACAAAGCAAAAAACCGCTCGCTGCCCTCGCTTAATTTTTGCACTCCTTTTTCTGGAAATATCGGAAGAACAAAGCCCCGGGGTTCATACACGGGTGAAACGGACTATTGACCGGTTGAAGGATCGGGAGTAAAAGGAGTGCAAAAATTAAGCGAGTACAGCGAGCGGTTTTTTGCCTTGTCGGAAGGACTTCAAAAAGTCAAGCGAGTACAGCGGCCCGAGTGCAGCGAGCGGTTTTTTGCCTTGTCGGAAGGAGTACAAAAATTAAGCCATGCGCCGAGGGATAAATCCCCCGGCTGAAAGCTCAGGCAGGCTGAAGCCAGCTTTTAATGTCAGCAGATCGAAAACTTTCCGATAAGTTGCACAGACAGTGGATTCCGGGTTAAAATCGGAAAACATCCGTTTTCCGATTTTCCCCGGAATGACGATTTTAACATGCTGTCATTCCGGGGAAAATTAAAAAACGGATGTTTTTTAATTTTAACCCGGAATCCACTGTTCGGAAAAACTTTTCGATCTGCTGAATGTAGCTGCCTTCAGGCTTCGGCGTGAGCTTGTCGAACGGCTGCTTTCGATTTCAGCCGAGGGATTTATCCCTCGGCGATGAGGTTTTTTGCATATCGCATATCGCAAAAAACCGCTCGCTGCCCTCGCTTAATTTTTGCACTCCTTTTTCTGACAATCTTTTTCTTAAAAGCTCCGGTGGAAACGGTGACATGGCTCGGATTTGTCAATCCGAGCCGAGCCGCTTGGCCCGAGCGAAGATCAAGACCCAGAATCCGCTCCTCAAACCAAATAATTAATTACGGAGAAAAAACATCATGAAAGAACTCAGGGGAATATGCGCGGCTTTATGCACACCGTTTACAGAAGACGGAGAAAAGCTTGATGAGGCTGCTTTGAAAAAACACATTGACTCTATGATAGAGGCCGGCGTACATATCATTTTGGTCTGCGGCGGGACAGGTGAATTTGCCTATCTGCGCTCCGAAGAAAGAAAAAGAATCGCTGAAATCGCATCGAAACATATTGACGGCAGAGCAGATTTTATGGTGCAGACATCTGCGATCAATACCGGGGACGCGATTGACTTTGCCAGACATGCCGAAGGAGCAGGTGCGGACTGTCTGCTGGTTCTTCCGCCATATTTCGAGGGGCCCGATAATGAGGGGATTTATTATCACTATGAGAAAATCGGCGAAGCTATCAGCATCCCGATTATGGTCTATAATATTCCCCAGCATTCGGGCGTTGACATTACACCTGCCTTTTTCAGGCGTCTCATGGAAATTGATAATGTTCAATATATTAAAGACAGTGCCGGTGATATCGTCCGAATCCAGGAACTGATCGCCGCGGGAGCCAAAGTTTTCAACGGAGGGGACCCGATTGCTTTCTTCAGTTTGCTGGCCGGATGTGTCGGGTGCGTATGGGGCGCAACCAATGTTATGCCGCGGGAATCCGTCGATCTTTATAATCTCGTTACTTCCGGTAACCTGAATGAAGCAAGAGAACTCTGGAAGCGGATGTTCCCTGCCAACTTTTTCTTTTGGACCCATGTTTATAATGCAGCGGTGAAAGCAGCAACCAATTTGTCGGGCAGAAAAGCAGGGCCTTGTCGTAAGCCGGTTCAGCCCCTGACAGATGGTGAGATGAGAGAATTAAAAGACGCGTTAAAGCCGCTGGGTATCTGAAAGCATCCGCAGACTTCCGAGGTTTTTGAAAGTTCGGGAGTCTTCCAGCCATCAGAACAAGGAGATATACTATGAAAATCAGGCGAGTATTTTCAACCATTGATACTCATACGGGCGGGGAGCCGACACGAACGATTGTGGGAGGACTCCCCTGCATTCCCGGTGAAACCATTGCAGACAAGATGCTTTATATGAAGGAAAATATGGACTGGGTTCGCACTGCCCTGATGTTTGAACCCCGGGGCCACAGCGTCATGTCAGGAGTCGTGCTGACCGAACCCAGGCATCCGGATGCGGATATCGGCGTCATTTTTATTGAGACAGGAGGCTATCTTCCCATGTGCGGACATGACACCATCGGCGTCAGCACCGCGCTGGTGGAGACCGGCATGGTAAGAGTGGAGGAACCGGTTACGCGCATCACGCTGGATACGCCAGCGGGGCTGACACGGGTAAAGGTTGACGTGGAAGACGGTGTCGCCAAGCAGGTGACGTTTAAAAATATTCCTTCATTTGTAATGGCACTGGACGCGGAGGTGGATGTTCCCAAGTTCGGAAATATCAGGATGGATATTTCATACGGCGGGAATGTATATGCGATTCTTCCGGGAGCCGCGGTGGGGATCACGATTGCTCCGGAGAATGCAGGAGCGATTATTGAGGCCGGAAGGATTATCAGGGATGCGGTCAACACACAGGTCAGAATTCAGCATCCGGAAAAGGAATTTATCAACTCCTGCACCCATGTTGAATTTTACGGTGATCCCACAACCCCGGGCGCTCATTTCAAAAACGCTGCCTTTTTTGCGGACAGCGGGATTGACCGATCTCCCTGCGGGACAGGGACTTCTGCCCGGATAGCCTCCCTTTATGCCAGGGGCGAATTGAAGCTGAATGAGGAATTTGTGCATGAGAGTATTATTGGGAGCATTTTTACCGCGAGAGCCGTTGAGGAGACCAAAGCAGGGTCATATACCGCTGTTATCCCTGAAGTAACAGGCAGCGCACATATCATGGGGATGAATCAGATTTTCATTGATCCGGATGATCCTCATAAGCACGGGTTTCTTTTAAGCTGAAAAACACGGTCTGCTGATAGCAGCGGGTATTTTATTTCTTGGGAAACCCCTTGGGCGATTTCCAATAAAGAACATACCAGAGTTGAAGTTTGTAGTTCCGCCTTCAGGCGGTCTCCTGCTCGGTTCGGATTGACAAATCCGAACCCCCGCTGCGGGGGATTTGTCAATCCCCCGCGAGCAACTGGCGGGTAAATGTCCTGCTACAAGGCAGAGCCTGGGAACGAGTAAAAATAATATACCCGGTTCGGGTAAACAGGCCCCTCTCCTGCTCGGTTCGGATTGACAAATCCGAACCCCCGCGGCGGGGGATTTGTCAATCCCCCGCGAGCAACTGGTGGGTAAATGTCCTGCTGCAAGGCAGAGCCTTGCGGAATGCATTCCCAGGCAGAGCCTCACTGCCATTAAGTTAAGGAACGCAGCCCGCTGATGAAGATGTTATTTCAGTAAGTTATGCCTCATTATCAGGCCGCTCTGACTCTTAACTTAATGGCAGTGAGGCAGAGCCTGGGAACGAGTAAAAATAATATACCCGGTTCGGGTAAACAGGCCCTCCCCTGCTCGGTTCGGATTGACAAATCCGAACCCGCGCGGCGGGGGATTTGTCAATCCCCCGCGAGCAACTGGCGGGTAAATGTCCTGCTGCAAGCTGCAAGGCAGAGCCTTGCGGAATGCATTCCCAGGCAGAGCCTGGGAACGAGTAAAAAATACACCAGGTTCGGGTAAACAGACCCTCTCCTGCTCGGTTCGGATTGGCAAATCCGAACCCGCGGCGGGGGATTTGTCAATCCCCCGCGAGCAACAGGTGGGTAAATGTCCTTGCGGAATGCATTCCCGGGCAGAGCCTGGGAACGAGTAACATGGGCACAATATCGGAGATCACATACATACTTTCTTCACTTGGTAAAGATCTGTAAATCCCTGGATCACCTTTTCAAGGCCGTCCTGCTTCAAAAGTCTCATCCCCTCATCCATTGCCTGTCCCCGTATTTCTTCCACCCTTGCCTGGGTCTGAATTAATTTTTTTACTTCAAGAGATCCCATTAACAGCTCATGAATGCCCATTCGTCCCCGATAACCGCTTCCGTTACATTTTTCACAGCCCTCTTCTTTTGGCTTGAACAACATAAAATCATCTGCATATTCAAATGGTTTGAACCTCTCATAATCTTCCTCACCATATTCCCGTATCAGTTCGTTAAACTCATCCCTGGAGGGATGATATTCTTCTTTGCAATCTTTGCACAGGGTACGAATCAGGCGCTGGGCAAGAATACCCAGAACCGCATCTGCAAAATTGAAGGGGTCCATTCCCATGTCAAGAAGACGGGTGATGCTCTCGGGAGCACTGTTGGTATGGAGGGTTGAGAAAACCAGGTGACCGGTCAGGGAGGCTTCGACGCCGATAGATGTTGTTTCCTTGTCACGCATTTCACCCACCATGATGACGTCAGGGTCAGCACGAAGGAATGCACGCATTGCCGCGGCAAAAGTGAATCCGATCTTGGGATGCACCTGAACCTGTCTCAGACCGGCCTGGGTAATTTCCACGGGGTCCTCGGCTGTCCAGATTTTGGTTTCGACTATGTTGATATATTTCAACGCGGAATGGAGGGTTGTTGTTTTACCGGAACCTGTGGGGCCGCAGACAAATATGATGCCATAAGGCTTTGTAATAATACTGACAAAGTTTTCGTAATTTAATTTTGAAAATCCCATTTTATCCAGCGGTATGGGTTCGCCTGCTGCCAGAATACGCATAACCACGTCTTCAATCCCGCCCTGGGTCGGAACCGTTGCCACGCGGAGTTCGATATCATTATCCTTGCCGGGCGCGAATTTTTTGAACTGGATCTTACCATCCTGTGGTTTACGGCGTTCTGCAATGTCAAGATTACACATAATTTTAAGACGTGCGACCAGCGCAGTACGATAAGTATAAGGAATTCTCACATTATATTCCTGACATGCTCCGTCCAGCCGCATTCTTACACGGACGTCCCCCTTTCCGGGATAAGGCTCAATATGGATATCGGAAACCCCCCTCTCCCTGGCATCAATGATGATCTTGTTGACGAGTTTGACGACCGCGCTGCTTTCTTCCGAAACGAGTTCGCTCTCCTCTGCACCATCATCAGCGTCAGCAATAAAATCCATTTCCAGTTCTTTTTCGATATCATCGAAATTCACCTGTTCCTGTTTTTTCTTTTTCCCGGTAAAAAGGTCAATAAACTCCAGGATATCATCTTTTAATGCAACACTGAATTCCACAGGGTTGTTGGGAAATACAGTCTTGACTTCATTGATTTTCTGGAAATTCTGGGGATCATCCACAGCCACAATGATCTTATCCCCCTCGCTTCGCAGGGGAACCCACGTATTTTTTTTCAGGAAAGGTATTTTAAGCCCTTTAAGCAGCTTCTTTTCAATGGGTGCGTCATCATCATATTCTACAAACGGGACATTGTAATATTTTCCAAGAGACTTCCCGAGTTCTTTTTTCGGAATTTTAATGGTATTCAGCAAATAGGTTTCAACCGGTTCGTTCTGCTTTCCTGCTGTTGTGATTGCTTTCTTGAGTTCTGTCGGAGTCAGCAGATGCTTCTGAAGCAGGTAATTAAACTTGCTGTCAGCCTGTCTTGCGGCCCGCCGCTTGTTATACAGGCCGATGCCGATCATTCTGCCCAGTTCGGCTGCCACCTTCTCATCGGTTTTTGAAAAGGGTTTGCCGTCCTTATTATTCATGATCTGCATCGCGCCCATCAGGTACTTCTGAAAGAAAATCGGTACTGCAAGCACCTGTTTTGTGATAAATCCCGTTTTTTTATCCCACGTATCATCGAATTTAAGATCCGAATCAATGGCAGTCAGTTCCTTGGGATCATGAACATTTTTCACATTGATAAGCTTCTGCTTGTGAGCAGCATAGCCCGCGATACTCCTGGTTGATACGGCAATACGTATCTCTTCGATCTCATTTCCGGACATGACTCGCGAGATAAGCTCCCGGGTTTCTCCGTCAAGAACATAGATCGTGATCCTGTCCGCATTAAATAATTCGACAAATTCATCAATCAGACTTATTAAGATTTCGTTCAGGTTTTTGGCAGCATATATCCTGTTGCCGATTTTCTGAAGTTTCAACCTTAACTGTACATCCGCCTTGGCTGCCACCTTATTCTTTTTTGCACGTTGATCGGTGGTGATCTTTACATGCGTGACAGGAGCGGGCTTGGTCTGTTTGGCGGCTGCGCCATTGCTGATGATAGATCTGAGACTTTTAGCAGGCATGATTTATATCCGTTTCTATCTGTAATTCTGAAATATTATTAGTATAAGGTCTGTGACCTCATTTACTATACAGACTTACGAAACACTCCTTTTTGTAAGAACTTTATTCATTTTTATTTTTTAATTCAGGATAATTATCGTAAATTTTCTTTATCCCTCCCCCGATCAGAAAAACACCTATCAGATAGAAGCAGAAGCGTACAACAAGCGGGGAAAATCCGATTTTTTCTATCTGGGACATTTTGTAGGGCATTGCAAAAAAGATACCCGCGCCCGCCAGCACAAGCGCAATCCCCCATACTATCTGAATTACAGTCTTTTTTTCAGAATCCATCTCAGTTTCCCGTCAATTGAAGTTTGAAGTTTGAAGTTTGAAACGTGATTTTGCCTTCAAACTTCAAACTTCAAACTTATTCTGATTTTCCTTTGAACACTGGTTTACGTTTTTCCAGAAATGCTGTTGTCCCTTCTTTGGCATCCTCACTTGACATGCACAGGGCAAAAGCATCACACTCAATATTGCAGCCTGTCAGAAGGTCAGTATTCATACCGTTGTTCACCGCCTCTTTTGCTGCGCGGAGGGAGACCTTTCCTTTGGAAGCAATCTCTTTTGCGGTCCTGAGTACCTCTTCCATGAGAGATTCCGGCGGGCATACCTTATTGACGATCCCGATTTCACGGGCCTCGGCTCCGGAGACCATTTTCCCGGTAAATATCATCTCCTTGGCCATGTTTTTGCCGATCAGCCTCGGGAGTCTCTGGGTTCCTCCGAACCCGGGAATGATGCCAAGATTGATCTCAGGCAGACCGAATTTGGCATTTTCAGACGCATAAATAAAATCACACGCCAGCGCGATCTCGCTGCCCCCTCCGAGTGCAAATCCGTTGACTGCCCCGATCACCGGTATGGAGAGTTCCTGCAGTTTCCCGATGATGAGCTGTCCATGTTTGGAAAACTGCTTGGCCTGAAGTGAATTAAATATGGCAAGTTCTGTAATATCAGCACCTGCTACAAATGATTTTTCACCTGCCCCGGTGAGGATCAGGACCCTGATATCCTCATTTTTCGAAATTTCACCGAGCGCGTCTGAAAATTCACCCAGCAGGGTGCTGTTTAAGGCATTCAAAGCTTTGGGCCTGTTGAATGTAATTGTTGCAATTCCCTCTTCAACTTGAAAAATAATATTCTCGTATGCCATTTTATTCTCCGTAATTTTGAATTTTGAAGTGTGAAGGTTGAAAAACATAATCACGCTCCACATTTCAAACTTCAAACTTCACAATTCATTATTTCTATTTATCAATGACAAATGTAATCGCTTTTGTCAAACGGTTTCATCGGGACTTAGTGTCCCTTAGAAAGCTTCAATGAATTAACATTCTAAATTTTAAGTTTTTTCACACACTCCCCTGACATAGTAATAAGCACTGAAATCCTGCCACGCAACAAATCCCATGTCCGCACTCACATACCAGGCTGCCATGTAGGAACGCCTGTCACTACTCCATAAGCACTTCCGGGTCTGATCAAATATCGGCTCAATACAAAAATCCTCGCTATGAGGGACTTCAGTCAGCAGTGACATGAGTTCATCAACCGTGGGAAGCCTCCAGTTATCATGCCCTGCAAACTGCTTTTTATTCAATTCTGAAATATAATCAACCGCCTGAATCCATGTCAGCGGGTAATCCGACCCGGCCTGCTGCCATATCAGACCGGTTGCCCTGTCTGTGACTGTATTTTTATAGGTCTCGAAATCATTCTGATTATAACACAGGGGACGCCACAAATCATCTGTGGAAAACATTTTTTTTGCATGTTTCGGACTTACCTTGACAGGACGGGATCTCAGGGGAAGATTCCCTGGTCCTGAGACAGATTCCCGGAAAACCGGGGATAGACTGCATACCTGTTCTTTCCTGTCTTCCCAGGCTGCATAAAGTGCATCCATTTCCTTTAACATGACATCCGCGCGGGCAAACCTGTCCCGGGGTTTCGGAGCTATGGCCTTTTTGATAAATTCATCCCATTCCCTGTCCAGATCAGGATTTATATTGCTGGGTATGTCAGGATGTTCAGCAGGAAGCGAGCCTGTCAGCATACGGTACAGCATGACACCCGCGGAATAAATATCTGCGCTGAAATCCACATGCTCCGGGTCGTCTTCCTGTTCGGGCGAGGCATACCAGGGAGAGCCGACTTTCAGGTTGGGCGGCCCCTTGAAAGATTCCCCGCGGAGTTTGGACAGACCGAAATCACAGATTTTTATGGTATCATGGTCAGTTACCATGAGATTAAATGGTTTGATATCCCTGTGAATTATGCCTGCATGATGGAGCCGGGCAAGCCCCGCAAGGGTCTGCCGGGTGTAGTGTATGGCCTTGTCTATCCTGATGATACGCGATGGCATTTCCGCCATGCAGGTTTCCCCGACCATGGTTCCGAGATTATTGCAGTAATAATCCATTGTATAAAAAAATTTCCCATCCGCGTCACCAAAATCGTGGATTTCGACGATATTCGGATGCCTGAGATTTGCAATGGTGACAGCCTCGGAAATAAAAAGGTTACGTATTTTCTCAGGCCCCATGAGCGCGGCAAGCGAGGGATGCGGATCAAGGAGCTTCAATGCGGATATTTTACCGATAACAGGCAGCTTTACTTTATAGATCCTGCCCATACCGCCTTTGCCGAGCAGCCCGCATATTTCGTATTTGCCGATTTTTTTCATTTCAGTGGTTCTAAAATTCAGGATTTGTTTGCTTCCCGAATGCTCGCTTGATAATTTCAATCCGCCCGGAGCGGTTCAGCGTTATAAGTTTGCTTTTATTTTAAATCAGGTACAAAGCAAGCTTTGCACTCCGCATATCACCACAACCGATTAGCATGTGACTTTGGAAGACCTGCTTTTAAAATTTTGTTAACAACCGATGCGATATCATATGGAACAAACCTTACCTCAATATGATAATTCAATGTGTCCCAGATAGCATACTTTGCATTATTATTGCCGTCTCTTGGCTGGCCTACGCTGCCGATATTTATGATATACTGTTTTTCATCATAAAGAAATGTAATGCCTTTATGCATCGGTGTCCGAGTAATCTCCTGACCGTCAAAGCCGACGATTTCCAGTTCATGGGTATGGCCCACAAAGCAGATCCTTTCCTTCATCCTCTTAAAAACATTGCGAAGTCTGGTGTCTGAAATCTGGAACAAATAGGTGCTGATCATATCCGGCGGGAATCCATGCACAAATCGGTATCCCTGGAAAACACTGCATGGTTTCATCTTGCGTATATAGTTGATGGAGTCCGGGGTCAGCATTCCGATGGTCTTTTTCAGGGACTTGCGGGCAATGGGGTTGAAACGCTCCAAGTAACTGTGATCTGCAATAACCATTTCGTGGTTTCCCATAACAGACGGGATTTTTCGTTCACGGATCAGTTCAATCGCCTGATTCGGTTCAGGGCCATAGCCGATATTATCCCCTAGGCTGATAATGGCCCCCACATTCATTTTGTCAATATCGGCCAGTACGGCTCTGAATGCTTCCATATTGGCATGAATATCTGAAATAACAGCAAGTTTCATAATTATTGAGACTCAGAATCGGGGGTTCTTTTATGAACTCCGGTAGTTTCGTTTCGCACCTTTACTGGAAAACAATATATAAAGGAAGACAGTATAACAGATAATTGCACAAACCGCAAAGAATTGAAAGTAAACCCCCGCGGGTGCAAGAATCATGACCGTAATCCAGTGAAACAGGATCAGTCCGTTGGAATGAAGGCGTATCGGAAAATCCTGGTATCTGCATATCACGGCAAGGCCGCTCAGATTCCATCCGTATAATGAAGGAAACGAATGCAGTTTCAGAACCAGACCGGAGATATCTGAATTGTAATATCCGGGGAAAAATTCCAGTATGATATAAGCGATCCCTGTGACTGCCGTAACCAGAAGGAAGCCCATGCCTGATATTAAAAAATTTTTCTGCTGTTTCCTGGCCCCGAGACGGATAAAAAGGTGGAATATCATGACAACAGCAGTAAAAAGTACGGAAGTGACAACAAGCTGCCACCCGAGTTTTTCAAAAAGGATGAATAGAAAGAATATGATGACTCCCAGATTCACAGCCCAGAATCCCGCATTTTTCAGCACCTGAACGATGGGAGTGATATCATCATCCCGCATAAATGAAAACATAACAGACATTGTGATGAGAGAAAGCGGGAATGAAAACCCCAGGAAAAATGTGTCGAGCTTCAACTTGGGAAGTGAGATGATTTTCAGGTATTCATTATTCAGAATTACCATACATGAAATGATCAGCCCGACTGACAGGCAGAGAAGCGATGCCTGATGGAATTTTTCTGAAACCCGCGCGCTTCTGAAAAAATTGACCGGAAAAATCGAAAACTTTCTGATTCTTACTGTTTCAACAATACCTGCAAGTACGAGTGATATGATCATTGCAGGAATATAAATCTCCAAAAACGCAAAAATCGCATAACTGGTTGCCAATACGCAGAAAAGCATCACCTTTTTGGAAGGCTTTTCCCTATTTTCAGTAAAGTAAAGGATGATGGTTCCGCCGCTGCACAGATTAAAAAGAAAAATATGCAGCCGCTCAAAATTATACTCCGCGCCGTTCGGGACAAAGAGGTGCAGAAACCCGAAAAACAGGGCGGAAGACATTAGTACCATTAAAACCGTTCTGAATCTGATGCTCATTTTTTTGTTGTCCGTTGTGTGTTGTCCGTAACAATTCGTAAGATGGAAAATGCCCTGAACGGCTCCCGGCGGCTTCGGCGTGAACTCAGTCGAACGGATTGGCAAATCCGCCGGAAATGCTTGGGATTTGTCAATCCCAAGCGAGCATTTCAGGAGCATTTTCCATCTGCTGAACCTTCAGCCCTTGTTCCCAAACTCCGTTTGGGAACATACTTGCAGGCAAACTCTGTTTGCAGCTACCTGACATTTCACGCAAAACCGGAGTTTTGCAGGCAATAGCGTTCCCAAACGGAGTTTGGGAACGAGGCTGCTCACCCTGACACTTTTAATTGCACCCGAACCTTTTAAAAGGCAACGATTTATTTTTTCCCCAGCAAATGAAGGATCGCCCCCTCAGGATCAGGATCATAAAATTTATAACCTGCTTTCAAAAGCTTTTCCGGTATGACCCGGGTGCTTGAAAGAGGGACTTCCCTGCCCATCTCCCCGAAAGCAAGGCGGATCAGGGGTGCCGGAACTGACAGCGAGGTCGGACGGGAAAGAACTCTTCCCAGGATTTTCGTAAGCTCAATATTTGTCACCGGATTCGGTGCAACCACATTCACAGGGCCTTCCATGCTGTCATCTGTTATCATGCGGTGAATGACGCTGATAACGTCATCCATGCTGACCCAGCTCATATATTGCCGGCCATTGCCAAGCTTTCCGCCAACTCCTGCCTGAAATGGCAATAAAAGTTTTGCAAGAGCACCCCCCGCAGGCGTCAGGGCAATCCCGATTCGCAAAAAGACCACCCGGATGCCTTTTTCAATGGCAGGCGCGGCTGCTTTTTCCCATTCATAACATACCTGGGAGATGAAATCGTTTCCCGGGCCATCCTTTTCTGTAAGTATCCATTCCCCGCGATTTCCGTAGTATCCGATAGCCGAAGCACATACCATAACCCTGGGCATGGGTCTCAGCTTTGCTGCTGCCCTGGCAATCAGCGAAGTTCCTTTTATCCGGCTTTCAAGAATCCTTTTCTTTTTCGCTTTGGTCCATCTTCCCTGGCCGATATTTTCACCTGCAAGATGAATGACTGTATCAATCCCATTCAGATCATTCGGGTCCAGATACCCGGAAAGCGGATTCCAGAAGACTTCTTTTTTTTCCGGGCATCTTCTGACAAGCCTGATAACCCGATGCCCCCCGGTTGTCAGGAAAGGGACAAGTGCGGAGCCTACAATACCGCTTGCACCTGAGATCAGGATATTCAAAGGGGCTTTCCCTTTTTCCGGTAAATGGGCGGCAATATCCCGCTTTGTTATGGCATGGCGGTAATTGAACATTCTTTCAAGCTGATTCCTGACCCGGGAGCCTGCAATGAAATTTCCGAGCAGGCCAAAGGGCAGGGCATATTCAATATGATCTTCCAGGAAACACGCACTGTTACCATCCGGTTCAAATCTGTGGGTATGAACCCAGCGGGCAAAAGGGCCCCTGACCTGTCTGTCCCTGAAAAGCCGGTTTTTCTCATAGTCCGTGTGTTCTGCAATCCAGTGACAGGGAAAAGAGCCTGCTTTTATTTTCATAACCACCGCGGCCCCTTTCCTGATCCCCCCGTCTCTCCTGATTACCCGAACTGACTCCCAAGGCGGTGTCAGTCTTTCAATTGCTCCGGATCGTGTGTGCCATTTGAAAACCGTTTCAACGGGTGCGCTGATATGTGAACGCCTGATAAGAACTTCTTTTTTCATAAATTTTACCGTGAAAATATACGCATCAGACCTCCGAGGTCTAACTGTCCACTTTGGAAGCTTAGATAAACCGGAACACCAACCTCCTGCTTGGCAACTATTTTTGCAAGTCTGCCCGGATGAAACAGAGTTTCGTTAGCAGACGCGTTAGCAAACCGGCATTCCTAAAAAGTAAGAAATTCTTGTTCCGGGCTTCTGCCTGGGAATGTATCCGGAGATACTCTGCCTCATGTTTCAGCATAAAACCGATGGGTTAAAGCAGATATCTCGCAAGGCAGAGCCTTGCCGAATGCATTCCCGGGCGGAGCTTGGGAACGAGTAACATATTGAATTTTATCATATGTGATATGCAACCTACTTTTGTGGAATGCTCCCGTCCGGGTGTTGG
>JAUCGG010000133.1 GCA_030378015.1 Desulfococcaceae bacterium HSG8 | reverse complement strand
CGCACTCTTCTGACAAACGGGCGTATTTATAAGTTAGGGGAGTGATTTTCAGTCACGGAGGGACTTCTGAAAACAGCCCGGCAATTCATTGCCGGATGAGTGTTCCGGATCACCGGGACGACTGAAGCCCGGGCTTTTTCAGTCAGTCCTGCGGGACTGAAAAAACGGGGATATTCGCCCCGGCAATAAATTGCCGGGCTATTTTCAGTCGTCCCTCCGGGACTGCTCCCCCAAGTTGTAAATGCGCCCCTGACAAACATTATGTTGAACGCCTTGTTATTTCTAAATTAACGTGTCTCTGCCTCCTGAACTGGCGAGATATCGCCGTAAAAGCCATCTGTAGATAGTTTCGGAGCTTATTTTTAACTGCGGAGGCCGCGGAGAAATTGGCCGCATAACGCTCTATTTCGGGAGCATTCCCGAAAACTAGGAAATTCTCGTTCCCAGGGAATGCGTTTACAGAGGATATGCCTCGTATTTCATTTAAAACCGGTGGTTTAAACGGAATGTCTCGCAAGGCAGAGCCTTGCCGGATGCATTCCAGGCGGAAGCCCGGGAACGAGCAACATATTGAAATCCCGATCTTTACAAATGGGACTTCAGAGAACTTACGACTCATGACTAAGTGCTTCGTTTCAGAAATAATGTCCGGGTTAAAACGGAGGAGTGCAAAGCTTGCTTTGCGCCACTGCGGGATTCCCGCAAAGCAGGCTTTGCACTCCGCGGAATTTATAACCCTGACATTATTTCTGAAACGGAGTACTAAGATAACGGGGAGGTGGCAAATTTGATACTGACAATTGGCGAAATCCTGTTTGATATTTTTCCGAAGTATAAACGGCTGGGCGGTGCGCCGTTTAATTTCTCCTTTCATCTTAAATCCCTGGGACTGCCTGTCACTTTTGCCAGCAGGGTCGGCAATGATGGAAACGGAGACAACATATTAAAAATAATAAAAGAAAACGGATTTGATCCGAAGTTTATCCAGATTGATCCGGCCCATGAGACCGGTCATGTGAATGTCACCCTGAATGAGAAGGGCATTCCCGCATTCGATATCGTAAAGGACGTCGCTTATGATTATCTGTCATATACGAGTGAAATCAAAAACATTCTCAAAGAAGATGTCCGAATGATATATTACGGAACCCTTGTCCAGAGGACTGCCAGAGGTGCGGATACAATCATAAGAACTCTCAGGCGCAGGAATGTAAAAACAAAGTGCTTCTATGATATGAATCTGCGTCCGGACTCTTATAATGATGATGTGATCAAAGTATCGCTTGCCTATTGTGACATACTCAAGCTGAATCAGGAGGAACTGGCGATTCTGAAGGGGATATTACGGATCGAAGAGAATGATGATGATTTCATAGCCTATCTGACTCATAAACTGGCAATTGAATGGGTCAGTCTGACAAAAGGTGATAAAGGAAGCGTACTCTATACGTCCCAGGAAAAATATTCATCTGAAGAAATCGGAGATGCGATAACTCCTGCGGATACAGTGGGCGCAGGGGACGGATATGCTTCAATTCTCGCTATGGGATATCTGAACGGCTGGGAACCGGAGCTTATTTTGAAACGGGCAGGCCGGTTTGCAGGCGCAATATGCGAAATCAAAGGGGCAATTCCCGATGATGAAAAGTTTTACCGGAGATTTCCGGACTGGACGAAATAGGAACATGTATTCCTGTAATAATATTTTCTGATCCGATCATTTTCCTGTTTTCCTTGATGATGAGATTCTGAATTAAATGGGTGTAATTAAAAGTGTTAGGTACTCACCCTTCAGCCTTGTTCCCAAACTCCGTTTGGGAACACACTTGCAGGCAAACTCTGTTTGCAGTACCTGACATTTCATGCAAACCGGAGTTTTGCGGGCAATCGCGTTCCCAAACGGAGTTTGGGAACGAGGACTGACGGCGGCTTCACCTGACACTTTTAATTGCACCCGAATTAAATATGGCCTTGATCTTCGTTCAGATCACCAGGGTTGCCAAGGGGCGCATTTACAACTTGGGGGAGCAGTCCCTCCGGGACTGAAAATCACTCCCTGACTTGTAAATACGCCCGTTGTCAAGTTCGGTGACATGGCTCGGATTTGTTCAATACGAGCCGAGTGTTCCAAACGAGGATCAGAGTCTTATGGAGAATTAATATGGACGCATTAAGAGATGAGATTATATCTTCCCAAAAGTCAAGATTTGATCTTATGAAATGGAAGCTAGTCTTAGTATCTACTCTGAGTGCCACCGGATTAGGACTTAAAGGCTCACCAACCTTTCCGCATGTCGAACTTATACTGTTTTGTATTCCGTTTGTATGTGTATATATTGATCTGTTATGTCATCATTATGCATTGAATACTCATGTAATAGGGCAATTTATACGAACAAGTGAAGGCGATGAAGATAAAAACATGATTGAATACGAAATGTTTGCCAAGAGTGTCAGAAAATTGGGCAATAAAAAAATCAGCGCATATGATTTTGAAAGGTGGGCGTTAAATTGGTCAAGTCTGTTTATATCCTTCCTGATTATAATTTTTTCAATATATAATAAGAAGCTAACTTCCATAGCAATAGCTGCTTCTGGTATCATGGGGATTTTAATGACGATTATATTTCAGGAGAGTTACAATGTCAGGAGAAAGAAAATTTTGGAACTGAACCAGAGAAATTGAGGACACAGAACGACTTTTTTCCGATGAACCTGAGAATATTTTCGGCTACATGAGTCATATTGAACTTCAGCGGAGTTCAGAGTTTGCTTTGTACTGTGATCTGCATGAACACTCACAAAGCAAGCTTTGAACTCCTCATGAATTACAGTTTTCCCGAGGCTCCAGAAACCTGGCCCCATTTTCCTGCAGAAATCAGAACCGCTCAATCAGCTTGTTGATCAGGTATGTACTTTCCCGCATTGCCTGATCACTGAAAGGCCCGAACCATTCGGCAATCTTCATGAATTCACCTTGGAAAAGGGATTTATCTTCTTTCTCAAGGAGTTCTATATTCTCATTCATGGAAGCAACATATTCCTTCAGCAGAGTTCGCCGCTGCGGGGATGCCATGATAATTTCGTAATAAAGAGAAGGGTCCTGGGCGAAAAGCCGTCCGACCATACCGATTTCAAGCCTGTAGATGGGGCTTGAAAACTCAAGGGTGCGGGACAGTTCAACCTTCCTCCTGCTCAGGAAGCTGCCGAAAGTAAACGTGGCAAAGTGGCGCAATGCCTGGACAATGTGCATAATTTCATCATGTTCCCGCGCATCGGCTCTCACGATAATACTCCCCCATGAAACAAACTGATCCAGAATCCACTGGCATGAGGAATCCTCTCTTCCGGGGGTAGCGACAATGATCTGTTTGTCAAGGGTGGAAGTGGAGGAACCGAACAAGGGGTGCAGCCCGAGAACCGGCCCAGGGTGTGAATCCAGCATCGCCTTCACAGGCACTTCTTTAAGACTCGTGATATCTGCCAGAACAGCTTTCTTTGGGAGATACGGGGATATCTGACGGGCGATTTTGCAGGTCAGATTAATCGGTACACTGAGTATCACCAGATCTGTATCCCTGCACAACGTCTCGGCATCTGCCCATTCGTCTTTATCCAGGGAGCGGACTTCATAACCGGCATCGGCAAACCATTTGCGAAAATAGCTGCCCATGTGTCCCTTACCACCGACGATGAGGATCACTGCCCCGGGGCGCACACTTTTCAGGGACATCTGGCTGGCCTGTTCAACCCGGGATCTGCGTATAATTGTGCGATACAAATCTTCTACAAAATCCGGATTCAGCCCGGCTTCCCTTCCCTGTCTCCGCCTCCCGGAAATAAGATCCTCTTCACGGGCAGGGTGGTAAATCGGAAGATTATGTGCTTTTTTCAACGAGACCACTTGCTCAACAATGCCCTGACGGTCCGAAAGAAGAGCAACAATTTTCTCATCAATGGCATCAATATTTTTTCTCAGATTCCCGAGTTCCTGACTGACATCTGGATCGGGCATATCGTCACTTTGCGGATATTTATTATTATGCGGTTTCAATTTTCCTCATTTCCTCGTGATGAAACTTTTTTATTATCAAGCTGTTCCAGGTTTTTCAGTATTTAACTTAATTTTACCTTTTTAATTACTGGCCTTCCGGCTTTTTTCCATTATCTGAAAGCCAGAGGAATGTAAAAAAACGCATCGTACCACGCATTCCGGAATTTCGAGTTATCATACTGACAATATTGAATACTGTTTCAAAGACATCCGTTATGAATTTCTCCTCTGGCATTCACCAGTTTATTACGAACACCTCGTTTTACGGTCGGATGGAAAAAATCGTAAATTGCACCGGATGCCAAATCAATATTGTCTGGAGCGAACACCTCGGGCATAGCTACGGGGATTCAGGGGGTTCCAAAAGACTGCCCCATCGCTGAAATAGACCTCCCACGCCGCCACCGATGACCTTTTATCCGAACTCCAGCACCATAACTGTTTCTTATCAAAGATCGTATCAATATAAAGATCATTTGACTGCTTTTCCGATTCCAGTAGCGACATCAGTTCCTCAGTTGTGGGAAGTCGCCAGTCACTATGGCCGACGAATTTTTTGTCGTTAAGCCCCTGAATATAAGCCCGGGCTTTTTCATATGTCACAGGATCATGCACCCCTGATTTCTCCCATATCAGTCCTGTGGCATCATCAGCTACCGTTCCGTCACCGTTATCTTTGAAATCATTATCAATATATTTTTGGGGCCGCCAATTATCATCTAATCTGAAAACCTTCTTAAATTCATCAGGCGAAACCTCAATCGGTTTAATTCTCAGCCTGTATGCAGGTTTCTCTGATACCTTCTTTTTCAATATAACCTGCAAGGTCAGATCCGAATCCGTAATCTCCTTCCGCTCCTTATAGGTCTCATACCCTTTCTCAGACACTTCTATCTGATATATTCCCGGCTCCAGAGCCATCCCCGGCTTATACGGAGATTGAATATTCAGTATCCGAACCCGTGCTTCAGAAGACTCGGCGTTTACAGTCAGCCGATATTTTATTTCTTCCTTCATCACGCGATCCTGATCTTTGATTTCAACCCATTGTATAGAGCGAACACCTCGGACATAGTAGAGGCTATCCAAGCTGACCCAACCGACGAAGCCGCTGTTGAAGTAGACGTCCCACGCCGACCCCGGCGACTTTTTATCCGAACTCCAGCACCATAGTTGTTTCTTATCAAACATCGGATCAATGAAAAGATCGCCTGACTGCTTTTCCGATTCCAGCAGCGACATCAGTTCCTCAATTGTGGGAAGACGCCAGTCGCTATGGCCAGCAAATTTTTTATCGTTAAGTCCTAGGATATAAGCCCGAGCTTTTTCATATGTCACAGAGTAATCCGCCCCTGATTTCTGCCACATCAGCCATGTGGCATGATCTGTTATCGTGCCGTCGCCGTTATTTTCGAACTCATTAACTACATTCAGAGATTTTCTTTCAGAGATTGTGGCCGGCTTACTCCGAAGCTGGTACCTGGGCTTCTTTGTGGTCTCAATGAATTTCGGAAGATTTTCTTTCGGCTTCGTCGTTTTTTCTTCAGGGAGGGAAGATGGCAGAGTTTTTGAGTGAGACGTTTTTTTGAAAGCTATTATATCCTCTGCCTGATGGGGTCTCGGTGCTGAAGGCTTATTTTTTAACTGAACGGATTCTGCAAGATCGGCTTCCTTCTTCATTTTCCCTTCTTTGTCAGCCGACATGAGCAACCTCGGAATCGTCCCCTCCAATTTCCGATAATATCCGTATTCAGACATCCGATACTTCATCACAGCTTGGAGATCGCCCATCCTAAGTTCCAACCCCAGCGGCAGAGTCGTCTGTTCGAGATAAACCGCAAGAAGGGGTTTGTCCCTGTTCAGGGCAAAATTTATTTCATTGCGGACATTCCGGGATGCCACCGCATTCGGAGAAATAAAAACCATGAAATAGTTGCATTCCGCCAGTGCCTTTGCAATATCGTCAGGCCAGTCACTGCCGGGGGCGATTCCCTCATCATACCAGATGCGGTAGCCGATCTCATGCAGCCGTGTGATTTCGAGATACACCTCTGCCACGTCTTTATGCGCATAGCTGATGAAAATATAAGGCTCGTCTCCCTGATAGGCTTCAAAGGGGGCGTGAGCAGCTTCAAACCTCGCTTTGTCCATGATTTACAGTTCCTTCAGAAAATCAGATAATTCCTACAAGGCGGAAGCCCTGGTCAGAATTTGTATAATTGGATTGGCTGTAATTACGGGCAGTACAACGCACATATAGTCCCCTGATGTTCCAACTGCCGCCTCTGGACACACGGCTTGATCCTGCGTCCGTATATACAGGGTTTTTCGGCTGATGCAGCGTATATGCTTTGAAGTCATAATTATCCTGACACCATTCCCATGTGTTCCCACTCATGTCATATATGCCGAGACCGTTCTGCGCCTTCATACCGACAGGATGGGTTGAACCGTCACTGTTTTCTTTGTACCAGGCAACAGTATCCGCGTTATTATTACCGGCAAATTTTTCTTTTTCTCCGCCGCTTCTTGCAACATACTCCCATTCTGCTTCGGAGGGTAAACGGAACTGATATTTTCCGTTATTCATTGTCGTCAACTGTACGATGAACTCTTGTGTATCACGCCAGGATACTGTTTCCACCGGATAGTCATCTCCTTTCATGAATTTTGACGGATTTTTGTTCATAATCCTCTTCCATTGCCCTTGGGTAACGGGATATTTTCCCAGATAAAAACCGTCCAATTGAACTATATGTACAGGATATTCATTATCTGACCCCATACCGAAAGTATCTCCCATCAGAAATGTTCCTCCGGGAATAAAAACAAACTGCATACCGGTGATCGGTTCAGTGAATTCGGGTTCCGAGTCTTTCATTTGAGACGGAGAGGTATCGGTCTGGCTGATATTTTCAGGATGTGAAACTGTTTTTTCAAAATATTCTTCAGCCCACCTAGGAAATTGTGTTGATTTTGTCTTTCTTATCAGAGTAATTTCTGTCCTGTCTCCACCTATTCCTGAAGTATGAAACTGCATACCAAAAGGTGATGGAATGAGATATAACTCACCAACAATTCTATTTTCAGATTTGATTCTGAAAACACCGGAGCCGGAGACAGGTTCACTGAACCATTTAAAGCGGACGTATAATCTGTTATTCTCGAGTATGGAATCATACAAGTGAGCCGTCAAAGAATGATTTCCGCCATAGCAATATGGCACAAATAACCGCTGATTTACCAAGCGTGAACAAAATGTACTTTTATTTCGTTTGCTTTCCCATATCCCTTCAAAAAAATGCAGGTCAGTTTCCGGCGATTTCCGAATTTCTGTTTCATCCTGATCAGGCTGGATTCCGCTTTCCTGTTTTTCACATTCGGAAACTTCCATATGGGTTCCGCAGGATGGAGAGACAAGTCCGGCTCCGCATCTGGGACATAACTGCCAATCCTTTTTAACCTCATAATCTCACGGCGTGCTCAATTTCCCTGCGCAGCCAGTCACCGGGATTTTTACAGCGATCCAAGGAACCGGCTGAAAGGATGAGGAGGAAACCGGGGGTATTTTCAATGACTCTCAGCAGTTTCTCGTCAAAGTACCCGGCTCTGAGTTCGTCAACATCAAGAAATACTTTCAGACCTCTCTCGCTGAGGGCCTGCTGGAACAGGCGGGCCTTGTCCGAACCGCCTTCCCGGCGGTAGCTTATGAAAATGTCGTAATCATTTTCAGGACGTATCTTATCTGTCATTTTTACACCTTTTATCTTAGTGCTTCGTTTCAGAAATAATGTCCGGGTTAAAACGGAGGAGTGCAAAGCTTGCTTTGCGCCACTGCGGAATTCCCCGCAAAGCAAGCTTTGCACTCCGCGGTCGTATGTAACGTAATCTTTCAGATTGCGTTCCTGACTTTACCTGTCCGGGAGCAATCTGAAAGATTACGTTACATCGCGCCCCTGCAACCCGGACATTATTTATGAAACAGAACACTTAGTGCTTCGTTTCAGAAATAATGTCCGGGTTAAAACGGAGGAGTGCAAAGCTTGCTTTGCGCCACTGCGGAATTCCCCGCAAAGCAAGCTTTGCACTCCGCGGTCGTATGTAACGTAATCTTTCAGATTGCGTTCCTGACTTTATCTGTCCGGGCGCAATCTGAAAGATTACGTTACATCGCGCCCCTGCAACCCGGACATTATTTATGAAACAGAACACTTAGTGCTTAGTTTCAGAAATAATGTCCGGGTTAAAACGGAGGAGTGCAAAGCTTGCTTTGCGCCACTGCGGAATTCCCCGCAAAGCAAGCTTTGCACTCCGCTGTCGTATGTAACGTAATTTTTCAGATTGCGTTCCTGACTTTATCTGCCCGGCCGCAATCTGAAAGATTACGTTACATCGCGCCCCTGCAACCCGGACATTATTTATGAAACAGAACACTTAGTGCTTAGTTTCAGAAACAATGAACAGGTTGTACAGAATTTTCCGACAATGGATACCCCGTTTGTAGTTCCGCCTTTAGGCGGTATCACACCGCCTAAAGGCGGAACTACAAACTGCCTCGGGTATATTCTTTTCCGGAAATAGCGTTAATCTCAATCGAAACGGATATAGGAGTAATAACACAAGAGCAAGCTATTAAGGTAACACGGAGGGTAAAAATGTCTCGAAAGCAGAGCCTCCTATGCAGTCGGAGGCAAGGCTGTCAGCCCTTGATTTTCTCCAAGCATTCCTTGAAAACACGGTAGAATGTATCATTATCTTTTACAGCGCGCTCCAATATCTTCTGCATCCGATCAATATCCTTTATACTGACAATCAGATTAACGCTCTTATTGAATGTCATCATATTATCCATTGTGCGGAACCGCTCGGAAAGCAGGGCAATAAACAGGTTCCGCCGGGAGACCATGGGAAGCTGTTCCAAGTGCTTGAGAATATGGTTCATATCCGGATCACGAGTACCGAACCGCTCATTAATGACCACAAGATCAAAATCATGAAAACGCATCTGCTTGAGAGCTTCCCGATGGTTCCTGGGTTCCGAAATGTGGTATTCCATCTTTTCCAGAGCGGCCCTGACTTTGGTCCGTATGCCGTCGTCTGTCTCACATAAAAGGACGGTCTGGGTTCCTTCCTCCAGGAAATCAAAAGGATTGTCCGAAGGGCTGTCCTCGTCGTCGCTGCCGTTGTCTTCGGCAGGGGCCTCTTTCGGGGGTGGCTTTTCAGCCTTCGGTGCGGCTTTTTCAGACTTGGGCGGAGGTGCTGCTTTTTCAGGTTTGTCCTTTGCCGGCGAAGGCTTCGCCGGCTGATTTTTTACAGAAATTTTTTCTTTGCACTTGGGGCAGGGAACAGAGAAAACTTTCCCTTTGGGGAGTTTCTCAAGCTTTTTATCAGGAATATTAAATTTCGTCTTGCACTTGTCACATAAGACATCCATTATTTTCTCTCCGTCTATACCATTTCCAGGTTTTCGATCTCGCTGGTAGCTTCCCCGCGTTTGCTCTTCACCGTGTCGACTCCCCGGCCTACAATTCCTTGTCGGCTGCAATAAGAAAAGGCAGTTTCTTCGGTAATCAGCCCCTGTTCATAAAGCCCGATAATATAATCGTCAAAGGTGATCATGCCAAAAGGCTTGCTCGCCTGCTGAATTTCATAGAAGGTTTTCCCATCGCTTTCTCCGTTCAGCATCGCGTCCTTGGATCGCATGTTGTTTCCTAGGATATCAAAGGCTGCCACGCGTCCGCCCCCCACTTTGGGAAGGAGCCGCTGGCATACGATCCATCGAACCACGCCTGAGAGGCGGATGCGTATCTGCTTCTCTTCTTCTATGCTGAACATGCCGAGGATACGGTCAATGGACTGTCCCGCGTCAACTGTATGAATCGTACTGACAACCAGATGGCCGGTTTCTGCCGCGCTCAGCCCGATCTCCACTGTTTCCTTGTCACGCATTTCCCCGACTAGGATAACCTTGGGACCCTGACGGAGCGCCGCCCTGAGACCACTGGCAAATGAGTCAAAATCGTTTCCCATTTCCCGCTGGTTAAACGTGGCTTTTTTATGGGGATGGGAGAACTCCACCGGGTCTTCAAGGGTTACGATATGCTCCTGCTTGGTCTCATTCATCTCATTGAGAACAGCCGCCAGGGATGTTGATTTTCCACTGCCTGTGGAGCCTGTTACCAGGATAATCCCGTTCTTTTCCTGGGCCATTTTATGGAAGGCTTCGGGAAGACCCAGGTCTTCACATGTGGGTATTTTGGTGGAAAGCTGGCGAAGAACAATGGAGTATTTGCTTCGCTGGGAAAAGATATTCACCCTGAAACGCGCTTTACCCGGGAGCGCGTAAGCCAGGTCGCATGATCCCTCTTTGATGAGGGTCTCGGTGAGGCGGCGGTCACCGTTGACCAGATTGAGGGAAAAAACTTCGGTCTGAAAAGGCGTAAGTTCTTCAAAAGGCGGATCAAGATCAACGCCCACAAGAACCCCTGCACTCTCCACCTGAAAGGGTTTGCCCACAGTAATATTCAGGTCGGAAACACTGCTGTAGGCATCCAGCATCCGGGTAAGAACAAAATCAACTTCCTGTTTTCTCATGGCAATCCTCCTTTATGGTCAATGGTCACCTGTCGCTGACAAGTACCTGATGGCTGAACGTAGCGTAATCTTTCAGATTGCGCCGCATCCTGAAAGAATGCGGTACAGGCACTGCCTGTGACGTGTCGGTTCTGATTGTGCAACATCAGTAAATCATAGAGTTTCTGTCGGAAAAGAACTTTTGACCAACCACGCTTAATCATTGACTAATCAAGCACACTCGGGGCTTCTTTCAGATAAGGAATGAATCTGGCTTTTTCATTCGACTTCTGATAGGCTTCATCCGCCGCGATCATCCCTTTGTCAAGCATTTCCTGGATATGGTCATCCAGTAGCTGCATTCCGAATTTTTTACCTGTCTGGATGGCAGAACCGATCTGGTATGTTTTGTTTTCCCGGATCAGGTTGCGCACCGCAGCCGTTGCAATCATGATTTCCTGGGCACAGCATCGGCCCTTGGGTATCTTTTTAAAAAGATTCTGGCATATAACAGCCCGGATACCGTCTGCCAGCGTGGATCGGATCTGTGCCTGCTCTCCTTCTGAAAAGACTTCGATAATCCGGTCAACTGTTTTGGGCGCGCTGCTGGTGTGAAGAGTCCCGAAGACCAGATGGCCGGTTGATGCTGCTTCCACTGCCAGTGCAATGGTTTCCAGATCCCGCATTTCCCCCACTAGGATAATGTCCGGATCCTGCCGAAGCGCGCCTTTCAGGGCTGCACCGAAGGACTTGGTGTGCGCCCCGATTTCCCGGTGATTGATAATGCACGCCCGGCTTTTGTGGACAAATTCTACCGGGTCTTCAATGGTGAGGATGTGGTCTTTACGTTTTTTGTTGGCGATATCAATAACTGCCGCCATTGTGGTGGATTTCCCGCTTCCTGTGGGGCCGGTAACCAAAACCAGTCCCCGGGGCAGCATTGCCAGCTTTTCAAAAATCGGCGGAAGACCCAGTTGTTCTGCTGTTAATATCTCGCTCGGAATTTCCCTGAATACTGCCGCACATCCCCATTTCTGCATGAAAAAATTGGCCCGGTACCTGGCAAGTCCAGGAATTTCATAGCCAAAATCAACATCTCCCGTTTCCTCAAAGACTTTTACTTTGTCTTCCGGGGCAATCTCGTAAAGCATGGCCTTGAGATCATCGTTTTCCAGGATCTTGTACTTAACCCGCTCCAGTTCACCACTTAACCGGAGCGTGGGCGGCTGGCCGGAAACCAGATGGAGGTCCGACGCGCCCTGATCATTCATCAATTTGAAAAAAGCGTCTATCTTTGCCATTATATGCCCTCAATGTTTTGAAACTTTATAAATAACCCCCGCTTTGCAGGGTTCTGCCCACCGGTAGCGTGGGCAGAATTGGTGGGCAGAGCCCCACCCTACATATTTTATTGGGGATATCCTGACGTGTTAAACAAAAGATGATGCCATCTTGTAAAGAACGCGTACCAGGAACGATCTCAGAAATGCAATCGCAATCAGCACAATGATCGGTGAAAAATCAATGCCTCCGTAAACAACCGGAATTGTTTTGCGTATCCGGAACAGCACCGGCTCCGTGACACTGTCAAGAAAGCGGACAATCGGATTATAGGGGTCAGGATTAACCCAGGACAGCAGAACCTTTGCAAGTAGGATAAGCATGTACATGTACAGTACCATTTCAAGGACCACTGCCACTGCTTCTATAAAATACCCCAGTATAAACATAATAAAACCTCTTATTTTCTCTTGATTTTTTTACTGATAAAAAGTTAAAGTACGAAAATTTTTATTCAGAACTCAGCCCGTTTGAAAATATTTTCCTTCGTTTCCATCTGATTTAAATCCGAATTCGGGGCTTGCAATTTTTACCCGGATATTTATTCTTGATTTTCGAAAATAAGTCAAGCGATTTCATACAAAATCCGCTGACATGCAAACAATATAGCGAGATAACATTTCAAAATTAAAGTATAAACGTGATATGTAATGAGTGGACGTGATGGCTTTGATCTTCGTTCCGGCTATTTCGGCAGTTTATTGTCCGAATCCGGGTTTTCCAGATTAAACGCTCATCAGGCCCGGTTATAAAAGTGTATTTTCACGGTAAAGGATTACTCGGATTTACAAATAGTTAATCCTTTAATCCTGCGAAACAAAGATCAAAGCCAACGTGATGCGTGATAAGTTTCGGATTTTATAATTTCCTATACATATCTCGTGAGTCGTAAATTCTCATAAATGGCTGAAATGACTCACCCGGGAACTCCCTCCTTTTGTAAAGGGGACCGGGGATTTTCAGTAACATACTGAAATTACTCTGGATTATCCTTTACAAAAGGGGATCCGAACAGCAGCTTCAGAGAACTTAGATGACTTCCAGAAAAGAATATACCAAGTGCTGTTTGTAGTTCCGCCTTTAGGCGGCTTAATACCGCCTAAAGGCGGAACTACAAACTTCGATCTGGTATGTTTTTTATTGTAAATCACCTTAGATGACTTCCAGAAAAGAATATACCACGGAACACACGGAATACACGAAAAAAGAGAGGGTTCCTCATTTTCCGGTTCGCGATTCCGCGTTCAGGCGGTTGCCGAATCCGGAGTGTCAGCCACCTTTATGCCGATATGAAAGATGCCGGAAAAAGAATATGATTCCGGCAAGTTCGTGTCTTCCGTGTCTTTCGTGGTTAAAAATCGGTTTTACGGTATGTTCTTTATCGGAAATCGCCTTATTAGGTATTTCCCCAAAATTAATATACCCTACCCGGTATCTTGCTCTTGTGCTCTTGCTCCTGCTCCTGCCTGATAAAGAGCAAGAGCAAGATAAAGAGCAAGATGAAAGGCTTTTGCCACCTCCGTTGTCTGAAAAGCATGTTGACCATTTCAGAAAGCAAAGTCTTTTTCCGGAATCGGTTTTTGGAGCAATTTATTAACCTCCTGTAACAGTGAATATTACGGAGCAAAGCTCAAAGATAAGAATAGCCGCTATGGATTGTTTATGAAAATAACAGAAGTCATATGACAGAGATACCCGGGAAATCTCAGGCGAATCAGGCCTCAGAGACCTGATTCACTCTGAAAATGCAGGGATGATTACTTCTTCACTTCTTCGTCTGTCAGATAACACGCCGGGTCAGGGGCCCACACATCGCCGGTTACAGCTTCCGCACGCACCCTGAAATTACCTGCACAGATATCCAGCCATCGGCAGTCAGCGCACCTGCCTTTTACATGCTTTTTTTTCTCTTTCAATTTAGCCAGCAACGGATCAGATGCCTCTGTCCATATACTGGAAAAAGGATTTTTCCTGATATTCCCGAAACTGTAATGTCGCCAGAACTGATCCGCATAAACTTCGCCGTCCCAACTGACGCACCCGATTCCCCTGCCGGAATTGTTCCCTTCGTTCATTTTCAGCAGTTCGAGAACCTCCGCCGCTCGTTCCGGATCTTCTTTCAGCAGTCTTAAATACAGGTAAGGGCCGTCCGCATGGTTATCCACTGTCAGAACTTCTTTGGATATGCCCTTATCATGCAACTGCCTGGTCCGATCCATGATAAGATCAACAGCAGCACGGCTCTCCTCAAGGGACAAATCATCTTTCACAAGATCTGATCCGCGGCCCGCATAAACCAGGTGGTAAAAACAGACCCTCGGTATATTCATATCTTCCAACAGATTGAATATTTTCGGAATTTCTTTACCGTTGAATTTGTTAACGGTAAAGCGCAGTCCGACTTTTATCCCTGCTGCCTGACAGTTCAGGATGCCTTCCATGGCAGCATCAAATGCCCCTGTCACGCCCCTGAACTTGTCATTGATATCTTTCATTCCGTCAAGACTGATGCCCACATATGAAAGACCTATGGCCTTCAGCGTGTCCGCCATTTCCCGGGTGATAAGCGTACCGTTCGTGGATATGACAGCCCGCATTCCCTTGTCCACAGCATAGGCCGCAAGTTCGGGAAGGTCTTTGCGAACAAGAGGTTCTCCGCCGGATAGCAGGAGCACAGGCACGCCGAACCCGGCAAGATCATCAATCAGGGCTTTGCCTTCTTCAGTGGAAAGCTCATTCTGAAAAGATGTGTCTTTCGCATGTGCATAACAATGCACACATTTTAAATTACACCTCCTTGTGATGTTCCAGACGACCACTGGCCGCTTATCTTTTGAAAACTGGAGGAGGTGAGAAGGTAGTTTTGACGAATGCCGTCCGTAACGCAGGGCATCCGACGGTTCCACAGTTCCGCAGTAAAGTTTTGATATTCCGATCATTTGGTATTAAATCCGTTTATTGTTTATTTTCGAGAACAATTGTCCCACTTTCAAAACGTGCCCAAAGAGTCTCACTCAGACTCACCTGGGACGGACCTCGCTGCCTGCTCAGATTCACTTAACCGCTACGACCGGGCATTCAGCTTTCATGATCACATACTGGGCTGTGGAACCCAGGAGGAGTTTTCCCACCTTTGATTTTTTCTTTATGCCGATAATGATTTCATCTATATTATTTTCATTGGCAAACAGGGTCAGATCTTCCCCGGGGGAGAGTCCTCGAACCAGCAGTTTGGTTTCACAGGTAATTTTATCTTCTTTTAAAACATTTTCAGCATATTTCAACTCCCGTTCGGCATTTGCAAACTCGTCTCTCGGTACTTCGCGTCCCCCGATCATCGAAGTTACCACATATACCTTCGCTCCAAATGCTTCTGCATGTTTTTCTGCCACTTTCAGAGCTTCCTTAGCCGCGTCTGACTGATCATAACACACCATAATTTCCATATTTTCCTCCTGTTCATCAAATTAACTGATTGAAATCATACATAAGGTTGGGTAGAATCCCTGCTTCTGACAATAGCTTTTAAAAGATTGTCCGGAGCCAGACTGAAAGTTTGGCACTCCGGGCTGACAAACAGTGTTTGAATTTTGAGATATCTTATAGTATAAGTTGGCAGAAGTCAACAGATTGAAGAATATGGGCGAAAAATGATTTTCGCACTCCTTTTTTGTGACCTTCCCTCATCGGGGTTGTATATGGATCAGAAACAGGAAAAAACAATTATAAAGCGTGTTCAGGCAGGAGATCGGGATGCTTATGCCTGTCTGGTTGATAAATACAAGGGACCTGTTTTTAACCTGGCTTACCGGATGACCGGAAGTTTTCAGGAGGCTGAGGACCTGGCTCAGGAGACGTTTCTGAAAGCTTACGCTGCTATCACCAGGTTTGATGCAAAAAAAAGGTTTTTTCCCTGGCTATATACAATCAGCCTTAACCTGATTCGCAACCACCTGAAAAGAAAAAGGAAGGTTTCATCCGAAATTTTACAGGACAACATAACGGGGGATGATACCGGCAATCCTGAAAACACTGTGGTCAGGCATCAGGAGAGTGAAAAGCTATCCCGATGTCTTGAAAAACTCCCGGCAGATCTGAGGGAAGCTGTGATATTGCGATATTACCAAGAGTTATCCTTCGGGGATGTGGCGGAAACACTGGAGATTTCCCTGAGTGCTGCAAAAATGAGGGTCTATCGGGGACTTGAAAAACTCAGGTCATTTATGAAAGATAAGTGATGCAGAAAGGATTCAGATATATTATCCGACTGGCTAAGGAAACTCCTTCTGTCAGCCCGCCTGATGATTTTACGGTGCGGGTAATGGCACAACTTCCCGAACTTAAACCGGAACGGAGCATCATCGGGAAAGATTGCGCGTTCTGCTTTCTCGCGGCAGCATGTTTCTATTTTATTACAGGGATTGTTTTTATTGCAGGGGTCAGGAAAATCAGTACCGTAACGGTGCTTCCCCACTGGATTATGGTGCAGCCTCAGATTGCATTTATCACGGGTTCCGGTTTCATCCTCCTGGGGATTTCATTGTTAAAAAACAGCAGGTTTGCCCTGAGAACAGCGCGAATCGGTCTGGTGATTTATATCGGGTTTGTGCTCATAAACGGAATTACCGCGCATAAGGCTTTCGGAGCAGTTCTTCCCGGCGCGGCAGGGATTTTCTGTTTTACAGGCAGCGGAATCATGACAGGAGGCTTCCTTGCACTCATGCTTAGGAGATATCGGGAACAATTGGTGAATTCGGGGGCACCTTTCATAAAAGCTGAAAACTAGTACACCGATTCGTAAATTCCTCCCCCCTTTTTTAAAGGGGGGCCGGGGGGGATTTCTGCCGTAACACCTTTTTTTAGCAACGTAAAATCCCCCCGGCCTCCTTTAGAAAAGGGGGGGACGAACTTAAAAAGTGCTGTACTAG
>JAUCGG010000132.1 GCA_030378015.1 Desulfococcaceae bacterium HSG8 | reverse complement strand
CAATAGGGAAAGTGGAAAAGGAAACCATGAACAGTGAACCGTGAAAAGTGATACGTGATCACGCATAACGCATCACGCATCACGCATCACGCATCACGTATCACGCATCACGTATCACGCATCACGTTTCACGCATCACGCATCACGCATCACGCATCACGTATCACGCATCACGCATCACGCATCACGTTTCACGCATCACGTTTCACGCATCACGCATCACGTTTCACGCATCACGCATCACGTTTCACATCTGAGACCAAAAAGGAATGACAACACAGTTAACGATAAGACAATATGCTCCGCTGAAGCCTGAAACATTTGATGACAGGACCCGTTCGGTGCGGATTGTTGCGGCAACTGAAAATCCGATCATCAAGAGAGACCCGGTACTCGGGGTTCGGATAAATATAGTCCATTTTGTGGACGGATTTATCATACCTCCTTCAGGTCAGGTTCCTTTGCTGGATTCCCATGATCGTTCAAGTGTTTCCAATGTCCTGGGAAGTGTCAGGAATTTCGAAGTAAAGAATCGGGTTCTTGAGTGTGATGTGTTTTTTTCAGGAACAAGCGCGGCAAAAGATGCTGCCCAGAAGGTCAAAGAAGGACATCTGACGGATTTTTCAGTTGGCTATTATTATCTTCTATCTGACTCACACCTCATTCCTCCCGGAAAAACAAAAGAGATCAGGGGGCGTACATTCAAAGGACCCGTCCGGGTGATTACAAAATGCTATTTACGCGAAGTCTCAATAGCCCCTATCGGAGCGGACAGATATGCAAAAGTAAAAATTTCAGACAAAAGTAAAACAAAATTTCAGCCCGATACTTCGGATATTATTCTTTTTGTCTTTGTTGTATATTTGCTGTTTTTTCTGCTCATCAGGATATGAAACAGAAGCATACGCGATCTCGTTCCCCACGCAAAGATCGGTCAGATTTGGGATTAGCCGAATTCGAGCCGGATTTGCCAAATTATTTTCGGACACCTTCCGATTGTACAAATTCTTGCATTATTTCACGATCTGCATCTTTTTATCATTGATTCCGGCATCTTTATCTGATACAGTCAGTAGATCGAAAAAGTCCCTGAAGCCTCCCGTTCCCACGCTTCGCGTCCGGTGAGCCGGTCATGTCAGCACATGGGAAACGCCGGGCAGCGGGACGCGAATCGCCCTACTGCATTCCACGCAAAGCGTGGGAACGAGCATTTTGCATGTCCTGTCCGGAACTTTTCGATCTACTGACAGTAGTACAACAACTTGGAAATTCGTCCCCCTCTCTTATAATAGATAAAAGGAGGGGACGAATTTCCAAGTTGTTGTAGTAGTACACCGATTCGTAAATTCCTCCCCCCTTTTTTAAAGGGGGGCCTGGGGGGGATTTCTGCCGTAACACCTTTTTTTAGTAACGTAAAATCCCCCCGGCCCCCTTTAGAAAAGGGGGGGACGAACTTAAAAAAACCAGGAAATCTTACCGGAAAGGAATTGTTTTGCTGAAATGTACAAAATGCTCAACTCCTCTTGAAGCAGAATTTTTTAATACACTTGAAATTAACCGTTGCTACTCTTGCGGGGCTTTCTTGCAGACGGAAGTGTTTCCTGCCTTTTTCAGAAAAACAACTGTTGAGTCCGGCGAAGCCCTTCTGACAGATGATGAGGCGGGTTGTTTTTACCATCCCGGAAAAAAAGCAGTACTCCCGTGTTCTTTCTGCGGGCGTTTTTTGTGCGCTCTCTGTGATTTGGAATTGGACGGGAGACACCTGTGCCCGGACTGTATAGAAAAAGGCAAGAGAAAAAGTAAAATCAGAAATTTGGAAAACCATCGTGTACTCTACGATAATATCGCACTATATCTGGCTATTGTGCCGATGCTGTTTGTTTTTCCCACAATAGTTACAGCCCCCGCGGTTTTCTTTGTCGCGATCCGTTATTGGAATGCGGCAGAGAGCATCATTCCGCGAGCCAGGATACTGCGATTTGTTGCGGCAATCATTCTTGCGGGCATCCAGATCATCGGGTGGCTGGGTGTTCTTTATGTTTCAATAACAACTTGATAACGCTGAAAAAACAAACTACAACCGACATTGATCTCGACGCTCTCTTTTTTTCGTGTATTCCGTGTGTTTCGTGGTTGAAGCTGACAGATCAGCAACCTTTCAGGGAAAAAAGACATATTTACAATAAGCTGAAGGCAGAAAAACCCGGTTTTGATACGGTAAACCTTGTTTATAAGGGATTTGCAGATTCGTCACTCCGCAGGAGCCGGTTTAATTTATGTGTCTGCATTGTCAGAACTCATGACATCTGTGTCATGTCCAATTTATTATTTTAAAATCAGAATATTAACAACTTTTTTTGTCTTTATCATGACATTTCTGTCTTATTATCCCAATTCTCCCTCCCTCCTTTCTTTTTTCCAATCACTTAAACATATTGATAATCAAGCCACATCGTAAGGCAAGCTTCTTGCACGAAACTTGAACTTGCTGTAACTCCCTTTTGCCCGGTGGAACAAGGATGACCGCATGGAACGGAACATTGTGTCTTCGTGTCTTTGTGGCATTATTTATTATTACTCGTGAGTCGTAAGTTCTCATAAATAGCTGAAATGACTCACCGGGAAACTCCCCCCTTTTTTAAAGGGGGGCCGGGGGGGATTTCCCCTAACCTGCTGAAATCCCCCTGAATCACCCTTTAAAAAAGAGGGACTCAGAACAGCGGCTTCAGAGAACTTATGACTGTCGAGATTATTAAAAAAGTTGCAGATTACAAAACACAAAACACTTTCAGGAAAAATACATACCAAAATCAGGAATCCCCCGATTGAAAATTTTATTTGTCAGTATTATTCTGCTTGAAGTGGATAGAACAGGAGAAACTTTTAATTATCTGCTGTAAAATAGAAAAAATCAATGGGGTGGAAGGTGTATTTGCAGGTAGCAATATCCTGCTTCCTGAACAACCCGCTAAAGTTAAATATGAAATTTGAGGAGGTTTTAAGTAATGTTTGATGTTCAGAAAATGAATGATGTTTATGGTAATACTTTTAAGTTCTGCTCGGATGCTTGTGAATGCTGGACGCGAATGATGACGGGAATAACAGATTCATTAAAGAACGGTGACAGGGTTTCGCCATGTGATGTTATGAATAACATGAACCAGACTGCGACCCGGAATATAAGGATATACCGCGCGTGGCTTGATTACTTGGACTGTGTAAGCTCGAAAGCATTCGAACTCGGATATAATTCTGCTTCAGGGGATATAATGAAAACAGATCAGTTCCAGTTCCTCAGTACAGTCAGGGATGCAAGTGACAGCTTCACCGCGAGTGTGACAACTGTTTTGAAAAATACTCCTTTTGAAGATATGAATATATTTTGGGAATCGACAAACAAACTCTGCCAGAGTTTACCGCCCCTTTCCCCTTTGGACAAAGCAGATTCGGAAAAGCCAGGGGAAGCAAGAAAAGAAGCCGCATAACCGGGGATCCCTTTCAGGCAGGGATGTCCCGTGAACTGTAATTTTAATTGCAAAACCAAAGAAGGAGGTGTGGAATGGAGGCTGCTGGAAAAAAAACCTGTAATTACAGGGCGCATTGCCGTGATAATCATGAAGCTTCTATAAGGTATTCAAATCTGAATGCAGTAGATTACCATGAAGCAAAAATGTATAATATCAGTGACAGCGGCATGTATTTTGAATCAGAACATAACGGCGTCCACCGGGGATCGGAGATATTCATCAAAGTGCCGGAAAACCGTGATGTTTATACGCGGGACGGGTATCGCGCCGAAGTTATGTGGTGCAGGGAGATACCAAAAGACGGAGCCGGAGCCTGTTACGGAATCGGTGTACGATTCGTGGTAAACAGGTGCGACCATTGCGGAGAAAAATTTCCACACCGTGAAATTCACAAAACCGATAATTTTCTTTTCCTGTGTTCGGATTGTCTCAGACGACTGGAAAACCTGCCCGGAGGGAAGCTTAAGGGAAGTGTAGAGAATTATCTGATGGGGAATGTAATTTGAAACCTGCCGGACTTCCGAAGTTTCAGAAACTTCGGAAGTCTTTGTAATCATATCTCATCGGCCTGCCCTTTTTATCATCCTTTTTTGCCCGGTTCTGACAAATTATCAGATGGAAAAAGTTCGTAGTACACCACTTTTTAAGTTCGTCCCCCCCCTTTTTTAAAGGGGGCAGGGGGATTTTACGTTGCTAAAAAAAGGTGTTACGGCAGAAATCCCCCCCCGGCCCCCCTTTAAAAAAGGGGGGAGGAATTTACGAATCGGTGTAGTAGTTCCGCGTTCATGCGGTCTTTTCTGCGAACGGAACTCCTGTTTTTTACAGAAGCCGATTCTAAAAATGTTACAGGTTCAAGAAATTCCATAATTAATTATATATTCTTATAGCATGAGGACACGACAAATCTGAGCAAGCTGCGTCAACCCGCGTCAACCCGATCTGAAAGGAGTTATTTATTTATTAAAAAAGTACCGCCTTTTTCGTGAGTGTCACATTGAACCGGATTGGCTGCTGATATATACCGTAGATCAGGGCCGCGCAACAAAAAGCAAAGCAAGCTTTGCACTCCTCAGACACAAAATGTGTGAACTGCCGACTGAGTATATGTTTGTAAAAATCTACCTGAAAATCTGATATGGTGTCTAAAAATATGGCCCGAAAATTAACCCGCTCCGAAAACATGGCAAGAATCCGCGGCCGGGACACCAAACCCGAACTCCTATTACGTCGGGCGCTATGGGCAGTCGGATGCAGATATCGGCTGCATTATGACTTACCCGGACGTCCGGACCTGCTTTTTATCCGTGAAAGACTCGCCATTTTTGTTGACGGGTGTTTCTGGCATGGCTGTCCCATCCATTATTCAGCACCTCGTACCCGGGAAGATTTCTGGAAATCCAAACTCAGAACAAATGTTCTGAGGGATATGCGTGTTGATGATGCGCTGATTTCTGACGACTGGCGGGTGTTCAGGGTGTGGCAGCATGAACTCGGGGATATTGAAGCGGTTGTTCAGAATATCCTCGGGCTTCTTGGCGGGGCACATAAGACTGTTCAGACTTATAAAACAGATATGTCAGTTCCGATGAATGTTTCAGAACCGTCTGCCCGATATGGATTGGGACAGGAGGATGATATTGATGAAAAGCTTTGGTGGGTATGCGGTTGCGGAAGCAGGGATAGCCGTGTGCTTGCGGTAAGCGGGCCCGGTTCGCTCCGGCCAAATTCAAAGCAGCGGCCAGCCAGTGCCGAACTGATATGTCGGAAATGCCGGAGTAGCTGGTCAGCCAAGGTTCCTTCCGATTTTAAAGGGAAATAGCTTTTTTGCCACGAAGGCACGAAGGTTCACGAAGTTTCTTTGTGTTCCTTTGTGTCTTCGTGTCTTTGTGGCTATTTTTTGCACGGCTGATTTTTTTTGCCACGAAGGCACAAAGACACAAAGTTTCACAAAGGTTCTTTATCTATATTCTATAGCGTTTTATCCCATCTTTAATCAGTGGCACAGTAAAATTTATTAAAAATCCTAATCTGAGTCCGGTTTTTTGCCACGAAGGCACAAAGACACGAAGTTTCACGAAGTTTCTTTGTGTTCCTTTGTGTTCCTTTGTGCCTTTGTGGCTATTTTTTGCCGCGGCTGACTTTTTTGCCACGAAGGCTCTTTGTGTTCCTTTGTGGCAGATTCTCAAAAATGCCCCAGATTTTCCAGCTTTTCTTTCAGCAGTTCATTCACTAATTTTCGGCTGGAGATATTTTGTTTTTTTGCCAATTCTCTGATGGTTCTGCCAATTTTTTGCTCCAATTCAAACCAGTTACGGTTTTTTCTCAAATCAAAATGAAATTCAACCTCTTTCAACTGACCTTCATAATCAGTCATATCGTGAGTGTCAAACCATTCCCCGGCTTCTTCATAAGTTTTAAAATTAATACTTTTATTTCTTCCCATATCTTTTCCTTTCCTTTGTGGCTATTTTTTGCACGGCTAATTTTTTTTGCCACGAAGGTTCACAAAGGTTCTTTATCTATATTCTATAGCGTTTTATCCCATCTTTAATCAGTGGCACGGTAAAATTTATTAAAAATCCTAATCTGAGTCCGATTAATTTTAACTGGCTTAATATCTGGGCTTCCCAAACTTTATTCAGGGTTTCAGCGGCTTTAAGTTCAACAATCACCAATTCGTTTACTAAAATATCCAGTCGGAGTCCCTCTTCAAAGGTTAATCCGTCGTAAACAATAGGGATGTCTATCTGCCTTTTGACATTTAAACCGACCTTTTTCAATTCATGTTCCATACATGCCTCATACACTTTTTCTAATAAACCGGGGCCAAGTGCTTTATGAATATTATAAGCGGCATTGACAATCTTTTTAGCAATATCCTCTTCAATTGGCGATAATTCTTTATACTTTTTCATTCTTTATGTTCCTTAATTTTGAGTGCTCTTCCGCTAATACTTTGATAATAAATAATTCAATAATTACAAACATTTGAAATATATCGAATTTTATTCCGAAAGGGAACAATATGCTGATTTTTCAACTTTCATAATCAGCCTGAAAGATAATCAAAGCATTAGCGGAAGAGCACCTAATTTTGCCACGAAGGCACAAAGGCACGAAGACACACAAAGAAACTTCGTGAACCTTCGTGTCTTCGTGCCTTTGTGGCTATATTTGCATGGCTGATTTTTTTGCCACGAAGGCACAAAGACACGAAGGTTCACGAAGTTTCACGAAGATTCTTCGTGCCTTCGTGCCTTTGTGGCTATTTTTTTTAATCCCCATACACCCCTTCCATACGATACAACACCAGCTTGCCGCTTGTGAGGGGGACTGCGAGCCAGCAGTCGCCGGTGCAGCGGAAGGAGAAGTCCCAAAGGGGTGTTGGCGGTGATCTGTGCGAAGGCAGGCGAATTGAAAAAAGCTCAGTTTTTGTTTCCAAATCCCAAAATCGAAGTGTGCCATCCGAACTGACTGTTGCCACCTGCCCGCCGTCCGGGCTGAATTCTACCCTCCAAATTGCCTGTTCATGCCCCACAAACGCATGTTCCGCTTTTCCGGTGTTGGCATTGAAAATATGAACCAATAGATCACGCCCGACCGCCGCAACCCGCCTGCCGTCCGGGCTGATGGCTGCCCAAAGTATTTTTTGCCCTGATTTTGGAAATTCTTTGATAAGTTCCGGTTTTGATTTTTGAATATTCCAAAGTTTAATTTCGCCTTCTTCACTGCCCGCGCTGACAAGTTTTTTTCCGCTTGCATCAAAAGCAACTGAATACACTTCGCCAACATGCGCCGGAAATAATTCGCCTTCCTCTTTTCCAATCTTAAACAGCCCGATCTTCCCGTCATAGCTTGCAGAAGCAATGAATTTACCGTCCGGCGAGAAGGCAACGGCGTGGACGGCATCATCATGACCCTTAAATGTCTGAATCAGTTCCCCGGTGCCGGTATTCCAGAGTTTGATCAGGTCATCAAAACCGGCTGAAGCAAGGTATTTTCCATCAGGACTGAATTCGATTCGTTTTGTTTTAGCTGAATGCGCTTTTGTGTTTTCCCATAACAATTTCAAATCAGGTAAAGAAAACATTTTCAGTTTCCCATCCGCAAAACCAACAGAAACTTTATTTCCATCTGGTGAAATCGCAGAAGAAGCCAGTTCATTCTCTAAATCAACCACCTGCGCCCGATTCATTCCCTTTTCAAGCGGAGATTCTGCCGGGTGTATTTTCCATCGCCGGATGGTTCCGTCATTTGCCGCGCTGTAAATGGAATCGCCTTTTGCAGTTACGCCGGTAACACCGGCAACATGCCCTTGAAGCACCCGGAGCGTAACGCTGGTTTCGGTGTCCCATAAGCGGAGCGTTCGATCATGACTGCCTGAAACCAGACGCCGCCCTTTATCTATATACATCAAACCAGCTAAATAATTCAAATGACCGAGAAATTGAGCCATCGGTCTGCCAGTGTTGACATTCCAAAGAATAATAGATTTATCTGAACTTGATGACGCAAGAATATCTTTATCAGGATGAAAAGCAACTCTTTTAACATTACCGCTATGACCCCGAAGAACATGCTTTTCTTTCCTTGTTTTCAAATCCCAAATAATCGCCGTGCGGTCATAAGACGCGCTTGCCAGCAAATTTCCGTCCGGGCTGAATGCAAGACCTGAAACACTATCTTCATGCCCTTCTAATTTTTTCAATTCTTTTCCGGTTTCCGCATCCCAAAGGGTGATGGCGTTATCCGTGCCGCCGCTTGCCAGTGTTTTTCCGTCAGGACTGAGCGCCAATGCCCAAACTTTAGCAGGTGCTTCCCATTGTTCCAGGATATTGCCTTCCGGCATTGACCAGAGAATGATTTTTTCGTCACCTCCGGAAGTTGCCAGCCATTTGCCTTCAGGATGAAAGACAACGCCCTTAACATCACATTCAGCACTTGTATCCTTATTCAAATGCCCTTCCAGCCGCTTCACCACATCCCCGGAAGTTTCATCAAACAGCACCACCGTGCCTTTTTCTCCCACGCCTGCCAGCAAATTGCCGTCCGGGCTGACAGCGACATTCATCAATTTTGCGCCCGCGCCTTCATACACCTTATCCGCGGTTCCGCCCATGAGATCCGCATACCAGTTCATCAGATTTCTTGCATGTCGCCTTTGTTCCGGCATGTCTTTATCCAGCGCATACGTTTTGCTCAAAGTCTCACGGGCTGCGGCATAGTCTTCAACTTTTGAAAGCAGGGATGCATGGATGATATAGGTATCGAATAAATTTGTGGTTCTCTCCAGGTATTCACGGCGTTTTGCCTCTTCATCGGCAGCCCGCTTTTCTTCGCTCTCATCCAGGAACCGCATCGCCAGATCAAAATCCTTCCCATACCGCCTTGCCCACTGCAAAGACGGTTTCCGGCGTTCTTTCCATTCCAGGGCAACATCCAGATCCGGCGATCCCCACAGCCCTGCCTCCCCTTTCTGCCATCTCAGCGCGGTGCTTTCCAGCACGCGGTACCGGTCTGCGGATTCGGCTTCCTCTTCCACCCAGTCTTTCAACCTTTTCCACTGCCGGATCAGACTTTCATGGCTGATGTCAATCACCGTATCCGCATCCAGCACCTTGCCCGGGGGCGGGGTCAGGAAATTGCGGTCTTTTGCCCGGAATATCTCAGCCACTTCTGCCGCAGCCTGAACCTCAGCCCCGGCAATTTCCGCAGGTTCTGCCAGCCGGACCGGTCTCCGGGTGTCCCGTTTCCCGCGGGAGCGTTCGGTCAGGCACCTGAACAGGATTCCGGCAATGCCCTGCTGTTCCCGCGTGAGCTGTTCATAAATCTGATCTGCATGACGGGACAGCGCGTTTTCCAGCCCCCCGGCAGATTCGTAGAGCTTCACATCCAGGGGTTCCCCGGCAGCCCACATCCGCATGAGCGCGTGCTGGAGCAGGGGGAGCTGATCCGGGTCTGCTTTCATGTCATTGAGCAGACGGCTGACCAGGTACGGATCAACCGTCTTATCAAACTGCGCCGCGGGACCTGCGATGGCGGCTCTCAACTGGTCCCGGGTCAGGCGCGGCACCAGGAACTGGCTGTTGTTCATGGCCTCGGGCAGTTCTGAAAACAGAGCGCAGTCCCCGAGATAATCCGAGCGCATGGTAATGGCAGTATAAATCCGCATGTTTTTAACGCGCGCGGATACAAGCAGGAGTTCAACAAAGGCAATGGCCTCATTCACATCCTGCTGTTCCCGGAATCGGAAAATTTCTTCAAACTGATCAGCCAGCACCAGCAGGTTGGTTTCTTCCGGAAGCCGGGCTTCTCTGAAAGCCTCTGCAATGCCGAGGGGCCCCCCGCGCAGTCCTGCCGCGGCAAAGGCAATATCCGCGGGGTCAGGCATTTCATCCGGATTTTCCGACAGCGCGCGATACACAGCTTCTGCCATGTTCCATACAGGTCTGCTCCCGGGACGGAATACCGCAATGCGCCAGTCTTCTCCCGCTTCAAGCATAAAGCCCATGTCCAGGGCAGGCAGCAGCCCGGCATTAACCAGCGAAGATTTGCCGCAGCCCGACGCGCCCACCACCGCGACAAAGCGGTTTTTCCACAGCTTTCCCAGCAGGCCTTCGATCTGCTCTTCCCTGCCGAAAAAGAGTTCTGCTTCGCGCTTTTGAAAAGGTCTTAACCCCGGATAAGGATACGGATGCGAATATTGCGTCATGACATCCCCCCTTTTGTCAGCGCATGGAAAAAAGGCGTGAACTCGTCTTCATCCAGGCAGTTGCGGCAGTTGATGATCAGAACCCCGGGCAGATTAAAGTTCAGATCCTGCTTGTTCCCAGCCGGGGCATCATAGACCCCCAGGACTTCCAGGGGTTCGCTCCTGCGATAATTGAGATTCCGGCAGTACAGGATCTGTTTCCTGACCCATGCGACACGGACATTGCCGTAAACCACCACCACGCCGCGGGAATCCAGGATAAATGCTTCCATGTCCTGCAAGAGTTCCTGTTCGCTGCCTTCCCAGATGGGCAGGACATGACCGATGCCGCGGTTTTTCATCAGCCTGCCCACGTCTTCGGCATGGGCTTTATCCTGTTTTTCAGCATTGATAAACACCATGACATCCGGCGCGGCAGTGGTCTGCAAATCCCTGACATCCGCGCGTTTAACCGCCTGTTTTTTGAATTCTCCGATTTCCATTGGCATAACAGCAGGTTCGCTGAGAAGTCTTTTCTGATCATCATCCGCATTATCAAAGTTCAGATCAGGACTTCGCCATCGCAGGATGGTTTTCCCAGCCTTTCTGGCGCATTCAAATTGCAGCCTGCATTTTCCAATCGCGGAACCCCGGCTTTTCCCGCTGAATTCGCTTAACAACTGCACAAACACGCGGCAGGGTTCCATCGCTTTTAAAAGGGCAGCCTCATTCATCTCCGGCGGATTTTCCGGCACAACTTTAAAACCGGCCTGGGTCAGATATCGTTCAACATCTTCCCGCATGGCTGCAAGGTCATCTGTCACCTCAGCCAGAAACACCGGACTTCGACTCTGCTCAGTCACCGGACTTCGACCCTGCTCAGTCACCGGACTTCGACCCCGCTCAGTCACCTGACTTCGACCCTGCTCAGTCACCGGACTTCGACCCCGCTCAGTCACCTGACTTCGACTCTGCTCAGTCACCGGACTTCGACCCTGCTCAGTCACCGGACTTCGACCCCGCTCAGTCACCTGACTTCGACCCTGCTCAGTCACCGGACTTCGACCCCGCTCAGTCACCGGACTTCGACTCTGCTCAGTCACCGGACTTCGACCCTGCTCAGTCACCGGACTTCGACCCTGCTCAGTCACCGGACTTCGACTCTGCTCAGTCACCGGACTCCGACTCTGCTCAGTCACCGGCCTTCGACTCTGCTCAGTCACCTGACTTCGACCCTGCTCAGTCACCGGACTTCGACTCTGCTCAGTCACCGGACTTCGACCCTGCTCAGTCACCGGCCTCCGACCCCGCTCAGTCACCGGACTTCGACCCTGCTCAGTCACCGGCCTCCGACCCCGCTCAGTCACCGGACTTCGACCCTGCTCAGTCACCGGACTTCGACTCTGCTCAGTCACCGGACTTCGACTCTGCTCAGTCACCGGACTCAGAGATTGGCTGTCGAGCGAAGCCGAAACACCGGCTGTTGAGCCTGTCGAAACAGTCGAAACAGCCGAAGCACCCGAAACACCCGAAACAGTCGAAGCACCGGTTGCTGAGCCTGCCGAAGCAATCTTTTTCGCCAGAGCGTAACTCATATAATTAATGAGTTTAAAATACTCCGTGTCTTTTTCAGCATTTACAACCGGATGCCCAAAGGTTATCGGAATTTTAATCTCTTTGTCTTCAACCCAGAAGCGATACGGGCGAATGGCTCTGAGTTCACCCGGCAACGCATTTTCATCAATCCGTTCACGTTCAACAATAATCACATCCCCGGATTTCCTCAGAAATGTAAGACGCTCGCGGCTGCATCGCGCTGAATTCAAATATCCGGGAGACACCACCGCAACCAAAATAGCGGAGTTTTCAATTTTTTGAATTATTTCAGAAGGAATCTCAGGTTTTGCAGATGTGGCATCCCGATCCGTGAAAACGGAAAACGCGTCTTTGCTTCCCATTCGCTTGGCAATTTCCGATTCCAGATGATGCACAAATGTGGAAACCCATTGCTGATCATTGTCAATCACAGAATAACTGACATATATATTCGGCGGGGGAGGGACTGGCAAAATGTCCGGCGGCTTTTCATCGGATTTCCGTTCAGCCTGCAATGCTTTGATAATTTTATCCAGACCTTTTTCATAATCGGGGAACAGATCCACCCAGTGAAGATTTTCAAGGCTGAAAGGTATTTCACATTCATTTAATCGGACCGGGATAACAAAAATATCGAAATCCGGGAATTCTTCAGCAATTTCCAAAGCCCGTTTTTGTTCAACCTGAACAAAGCCGCGTTTTGAAACAGAGACTGAGGAGATTAAAATAGCGACATAATCCGTGTTTTTTATTGCTTTTCGGATAGTCTTCCGCCAATCAAGACCCGCCAGCAGGTCTTCTTCATCCAGCCATGGATCAAACCCCTGCTGTCTGAGAGCCGTATATAATTTGTTTGCCGCGTCTGAATCTTCCCTGGCATAACTGATGAATATCTTTTTCTTTTCCGCCATAAAAAAGCCTGTTATATCATTAAAATTGTTTCTCTCGGTGCAAAGTCTGATTTAAGATTACCACGGTGACACAAATGAGGCAAATAATTTTTTGTGTCTAATTTTTTTTTGCCACAAAGGCACAAAGTTTCACGAAGTTCCTTTGTGTTCCTTTGTGTCTTAGTGTCTTTGTGGCTATTTTCTTTTTTTTTGCCACGAAGGCACAAAGGCACGAAGTTTCACGAAGGCTCTTTGTGTTCCTTTGTGTCTTAGTGTCTTTGTGGCTATTTTTTACAGCGGCTAATTTTTTTGCCACGAAGGCACTTTCATGATATGCCTGAGCAAACCAAACACCAAATAAAAGGAGGAAAATGTCTTCAGAAACCCAGCTACGTGAATTCGGACGCCTGATCTGCTCCGTGGCAGCAGGGAATTTTATCTCCCGGCAACAAAGCTGCGAAGCATATCGCCAGATTATTTTAAATGAACAACCCGAGCTTCAGCAGGGAGCTTTCCTTATGGCCCATATTGCCAGGGGCCCCTCGACAGAAGAACTCTCCGGCGCATGGGACGCGCTGGACCGGTATGACACCCAGAAAATAAATATCAGTATGGAAGGCGCTGTATGCGATATAGTCGGAACCGGTTCGGACCCTGTTAAAACAGTAAACTGCTCCACACCGGCAGCTTTTATCGCGTCTGCGTGCGGACTGCCCATTGCTAAAAAAGGTGCGAGACTCGTTACCGGGGTTTCAGGTGCATCAGATATCCTTGAAATACTGGGAATAGACCTCAACGCACCGCTTTCCCAGGCTGAAAAAAGTCTTGAAATGCACGGCATCTGCTATCTTCCCGGGGAAGCTTTCCTTAAATCCGGATGGGCGCGCCTGATACGATCCATGCGTTTTACTTCGGCATTCAATATCATCGGCCCCCTGACCTGCCCCTGCGAGCAGACCAACAGCATTGTTATCGGGGCTTACAGCCCGGAAGTATGCGACCAGCTTATCGCAGTGCTGAAAGAAATCGGTATGCCTTCGGCCATTGCTCCTTTCGGTATGGTCGAGGGTATTGAAAGGGATCAGGGGATGGATGAATTTTCCCTGGCAGGCCCCACACGGGTAACAGAACTGAGAGACGGTCAGGTCCGCACATATGAAGTCACGCCCCGGGATTTCGGCCTGAAATATGCTGATATTTCGAAAATAGCCAGCAGCGGGAGCGCGCAGGAAAATGCCCGCCGCGTGTCAGATGTGCTTCAAGGAAAATATGACACACCGGATGCGGATTTCTTTTGCATGAATGCAGGCGCGGCTTTGTATATATCAGGTTTTGCAGACACCTATGCCCGGGGTACGGAAATGGCGAAACAGGCTCTTGCCAGCGGTAAAGCATACGAAAAACTCCTCCGGCTCAGGGAAGTTCAGGGAGCCGGATGATTCACCGCCGGATTTTCAGTTGGAAGGCATAACGCTATGTGCAGTTTATAATGCCACGAAGACACAAAGAAACGGAGGTTCACAAAGGGTGACCCTCCGTTTGGGAACACACCTGCAAGGCAAACTCTGTTTGCATCTGACGCAAAACCTGAGTTTTGCCTGCAACAGCGTTTGGGAACGAGGTCGGCTTCACCTGACATTTTAATTGCACCCGTTCCTTCGTGGCTAATTTTTTTGCCACGAAGACACGAAGGTTCACGAAGATTCTTTGTGTTCCTTTGTGCCTTCGTGTCTTTGTGGCTATTTTTTTTGCCGCGGCTGATTTTCTGCCACGAAGACACAAAGGCACGAAGGTTCACGAAGATTCTTTGTGTTCCTTTGTGCCTTCGTGTCTTTGTGGCTATTTTTTGCACGGCTAATTTTTTTTGCCAGGACAACGGGCAAATCAATCCTCATCAGGCGCGATCTGCTTTCCATGTAAGCCGCATTCTTTATTCATACATGTCCGGAATGTTCCGCTCTTTTTAGTTGTTTTTTCTATCAGGAACTCAGCACCGCAACCCGGACATGCCTTATCTACGGGCTTATCCCATGTGGCAAAATCACATTCAGGGAAACGATTGCAGCCATAAAATATCTTGCCCCGCTTTGATTTTCGCTGGACAAGTTCCCCGCTGCATCCTTTTTCCGGGCAGTTGATCCCGGTTGCCTGCCCCCCGTTGCCAGCATCCGCGGACTGGGTATGCTTGCAGTCCGGGTACCCGCTGCACGCAAGAAAGGTCCCGTACCGCCCGCGTTTGATCACCATTGGCTTGCCGCATTTCTCGCAAACTTTGTCAATGGCCTCATCCTGCGACGGGGTGACCGGCTGAACTTTCCCTTTTTCATCCCTCACATAGTCGCTGCTGTGCTTGCAGTCCGGGTACCCGCTGCACGCAAGAAAATGCCCGTTTTTACCGACTTTGATATGGAGCTTTTTTCCGCATTCAGGACAGTCAATATCTGTGGAAAAACCGACGCCTTTCATGCTGAGCATTCCTTCTGATGCCTTTTCCAGTTTCTCTCTGAAGGGTGTATAAAAGCCGTCCAGCACCTTCAGGGAATCAACTTCGGCCGCTTCCACCTGATCCAGGTTGTCCTCCATTTTGGCGGTGAAATCAACATCAAACACATCCGGAAAACTTTCCACTATCAGGTCATTCACTATGAATCCCAGTTCGGTGGGCCTGAAATATCCCTTAATCCCTTCCACATATCCCTTATCCCGGATTGTGGACAGGATGGCCGCATAGGTGCTGGGGCGTCCGATGCCGTTCTCTTCAAGCTCTTTCACCAGGGAAGCTTCTGAAAACCTGGGCGGCGGCATGGTGAAGTGCTGCTTGGGATCATATTTGTTCACCTTCAGTTCCATGCCTTCGGAAAGTTCGGGAAGAGGAGCAGTTTTCTTCTCGCCTTCCTGATCCGCAGACATATAAAGTATCATGAAACCGGGGAATTCCACAGTCGAGCCGCTGGCATTGAACCCGTAAGCCCCTGCTTTTACAGATATCGAATTAGTGTTGATGAGGGCCTGTTTCATCTGGGAAGCGACAAATCGCTGCCAGATAAGGGTGTATAACGCCATCTGATCTTGGGAAAGATAGGGGGCCACTTTCTCAGGCGTATGAAAAACCGAGGTGGGCCGTATGGCTTCATGCGCGTCCTGAACCTTTTTCCGGTTCTTGAAAAATCTCGGCTTTCCGATCGCATAATCCTCTCCGAACTGCTCTCGGATCAATGTAATCGCCTCTTCGGCAGCCTCCTGGGCGATGCGGGTGGAATCTGTACGCATGTAAGTGATCAGCCCCATAGGTTCCCCGGCTTCGAGATCCACGCCCTCGTAAAGCTGCTGGGCCACCATCATGGCCTTTTTTGCGGAGAATCTGAGCTTCCGAATGGCTTCCTGTTGGAGCTTGCTGGTGGTAAACGGGGGAAGGGGATTCCGTTTCGTGGTCTTTTTCACCACTTTTTCCACAGTCAGCTTTTCTCCTGACAGTTCGTCCAGGATTGCCGTTGCCGAGGCTCCGTTCGGAATGATCTTAATCTTTTCTCCGTTCTTCCTGACAAGTTTTGCCGTAAACGGGGGCGGGGAATCGCTCTCAAGGTGAGCGGTTACAGACCAGTACTCCTCTGACTCGAAAGCGTGGATTTCCCGCTCTCTTTCGCAGATGATCCTGACCGATACAGATTGTACCCGTCCCGCGCTCAGCCCCCGCTTAACCTTACGCCACAGCAGCGGGGAAATCTGGTATCCCACAAGTCTGTCCAGTATCCTGCGGGCCTGCTGGGCCTCATATTTAGTCTTATGAAGTTCTTCGGGCGAGGCCATTGCCTCACGGATGGCATTCTTGGTCAGTTCATGGAAGAGCACCCTGTGAAACTTTCGCCCTTTTTTTTTCAGAATTTCTGCTGTATGCCATGCAATGGCTTCTCCCTCCCTGTCCGGGTCGGGTGCAAGATAGATATCTGTGGCGTCCCCTGCTGCCTGTTTTAATGATTTGACAATCTTCTGCTTGCCGTTGATTGTTTTGTATTTCGGCTTGAAATGGTCATCAATGTCAATCCCCATTTCTTTTGCAGGGAGATCCTTGATATGACCGACAGTTGCAGCCACATTATAATTTTTACCAAGGTACTTTTTAAGGGTTTTCACCTTTGTCGGTGATTCTACGATAACAAGCGGTTTACTCACAATCTTTCCTTCTGTCATTTAGTCATTAACAAAATGTAGGGTGGAGCG
>JAUCGG010000131.1 GCA_030378015.1 Desulfococcaceae bacterium HSG8 | reverse complement strand
TCTGTACACCCGGCCCCCGCTCGGTGAACTGGCAGAGGACGAGCTTTATTACCATTATGTTTTTCCGTCCCATAAAGAAGTGATACGGCGGGCCGAACAGGCTGAAAAGCGGGCAGAGCAGGAAGCTGAACTGCGTAAGCAGGAAACCGCACGGGCAGAGCAGGAAAGGCAACGGGCTGAACAGGAAGCTGAACTGCGTAAACGGGAAGCAGCGCGGACGGAGCAGGAAAGACAACGGGCTGAACAGGAAGCTGAACTGCGTAAACGGGAAGCAGCGCGGGCGGAGCAGGAAAGACAACGGGCTGAACAGGAAGCTGAACTGCGCGAACGGGAAACCGCACGGGCTGAACAGGAAAGACAACGGGCTGAAAGACTGGCAGAAAAGCTCCGTGCCATGGGAATTGACCCGGATGAGATCGGATGAACTTCACAAAGCAAACTTTGAACTCCGAGTGCCTGGAAATTGTGAACTGCCGATTCCGGATATTATATTTTTTCGATAAATCAGCATATTATCCTAATTGCTTTTCAGAAAGCAGGCTTTGAATTCCGCAGGTCTTCCGTTAAAAAAAAATGTTTTTCTGCCTATTATATAAGTATTACCTATTGCCTTATCTTTTCCTATGAGATATATCTGATACGGATATGCAACAGGGATTCGGAAAAAATAACTTACCCGCCCTTATTCTTTTCTGATGACAGTACTACACCGATTCGTAAATTCGTCCCCCCTTTTTTAAAGGGGGCAGAGGGGATTTCTGCCGTAACACCTTTTTTTTAGCAACGTAAAATCCCCAGGCCCCCTTTAAAAAAGGGGACGAACTGTAGTACACTGATTTACCCGGATCATTTTCTGTAATTAAATCAGTGGGAGAATAATTACCAATCAATCCAGAAGACTACCGAGGAAATATTGCACCGGGTATTTGATAATTTTTCCAGTTATATAAACTGGTTCACATCAGTCGGGAGCAGATATGATGAATTTTTCATAAGGACTCTTGACAGCAGAATGATGATCGCAGGTATTGTTTTTTTATAATTTGTATTTGCTAAAGACAGAAACGCGGCAGGGAGTATTGCTGCCATCCCTAATCCGAATACGGTTCCGCCAAAACCGATTAATATCTGCATTCCTGCCATGTAGGCGATTGTGTTTACGATAACAGCCCATTGGGCAGAGGCAAACAATGTGGCCCCTGCGAACCGGACGATCCCCTTTTTTATGGCCGAGTCAAGCAGCCCTTTCGTGACTCTCTGCGTCAGGGCCCCTGGGCTATGGAACGCACGATATTCGCCTCAATTGTCTGATTGATCCGGTAAACAACTTTTTCTTTTTCTGAATCCTTTAATTTTTCCCACCATTTTTTTATCTTTAATTCAAACAGCCTTATTATCTCCGCCTCGATCTCCGCTTCACTGTGCCGGTCGCCGATATAGAATCCGGACCCCCTGTAATATTTATCGTTTAACTTGTCAGCAACATCAATTAATATCTGCTTGTAGGAAAATTCATGCGGGTCCCGGAAAAAATTGATAAAACTGTGGCCGGCCGCTGCTCTCAGTTTCTCACTTGCGGCGTTAATAAGCTGTTGCCGGGAACATCGCTCCCAATTCCCTTCATTTGCCCTGAGCGCGCTCCTCAATAGTAAAATCAGATCAGGGATATCAAGTTGTTCAAGCAGATAAAACAGCCTGTCATTTGCCGGCATTTATTTCTCCTGTTGTTCGATTTCCATAAAATAAAAGAATATCCCCATCGGACGTCATTCCAGCATCTTGACAAATTTCTTCGCGTATTCCGGTCTCGGTTGCTATTTCGTCTCGTTCACATAGAAATTTCTCTCCGACATCACTATGATATCGAATCCTCTTCCCTTCCCGGGATCAATCCCCTCGGTTGAAAGCCAAAGTAAGCTGAGGGGCACTGTGAATTGCCAGATTCCGTGTTCAGATCATCTTCTGTTCGGATTCCGTTTTTTTTAATCGGGTCACAAAATAAATAAAAAGGCCCTCATAACCTCAAAATAGTCATCCGCTTCAAACTGGACGGTGTGGGCTTTCCTGAGACGGATTCCGGGGAAAAAGGATGCCCGGAATGCTTTGATATGCGATTGAAATCTGACTTCAACCGAGAAGTGATCTGGCAGGCTGATCCGGCAGGCCCCGATTTTTTCCTTAACAGCCTTTTCAACGCCATGCCGAATGTTCTCTACAGCAAGTTTAGGATGAATACTGATGCTTGAGCCTCCTGCTCCCCGCATCACGGGAACAGTCGTGATTTGAGGGCTGACCGATTCCGCTTCCCTGCAAATGTGCTCATCTCCGGAGAGAAGCACCACCGGCACGTTCACAGACGCGGCTGCATATGCATGCAGAAGAAACTCCGACGCGTACCGCTCATTGACTTTGATATGCGTAATATCCCTGGACATGCTATGGGCCAGGGGATTGGCATCCAAGTCGGCTCGTGAATGATAACCGATCATTATGACCCCGTCAAAAGTTTTATCCAGTTCCTGGGTCATAAAAAACGGATGACCGCTCCAGCCTCGGATCAGCCTGACTTCCCGAGGCAGTTTCGACGTTATGAGATTTCTTGCTGTGCCGTGAGCATCCCTGACCCATATTTCTGCGGCTCCGGCAGCCAAAGCCCCTTCACATGCGCCCGCTACTTCGGCAGTCATCTGCTCCCTGAATTCATTGTAATCTGATTTCCCTTTCTCTGTTTCATCCCAGTCTGTAATGCCTGTAACGCCTTCAATGTCCGCGCTTATGTAAATCTTCATTTTTATTTTCCTTAAATGACAGGTTGTGGGGACTGGTTCAGTTCAATCGAAAATCATGTAAAATCAATATATTACAAAAAAATATCAAAAATCCGACAACCTGCTGTTTTTTTTAGATAAATCCGGATAATTTCCCTGAAAATTCCATTGAACTGAACTAGTGCCGGGGTTGAACTCCGTTGGAAAGCTCGGCAAGTTGGCAAATCCGACGGAAATGCCAGGGAGTACTTTCCATCTGCTGACACTCGCAAAGCAAGCTTTTGTACTCCGCTGAATTTTTTTTTATCAGGCCCGTTTTAAAAATCTTTTAATCTTTCCTCCTACTGTATTACGCTTCAGTAATTCTTTAATTTTCAGCAATTCATATTTATCCGATCCCAAGGATTTGAAATCTCTGAGCTTGTATTTATGGTACTCAATAAGACAGGTTACAAGCCGCTGTCTGTCACTTTTATTTTCCAGGATGATTTCCGGAATCCCCTGCCGCGGAAAAAGGAAAGCTTTTATATAAGGGAAATTGTCCGCTGGTGGCTCTGTTTTTTTCGCCCATGAGGTCAGTTTTTTCATCTTGCGTTCATCTGGGAATCCCTGTATGAAAAGGTTTTCCAGGATTTCCGTCAGGCCGGTTTCCTCCCTCAGAACCCCGAATCCTTTGAACTGGTTCAGCATTTCGTCAAGTATTATTTCCCTGATTTTTGCAAATTTTTTTTCTTTCATGATAATTCCGAAAAGAATCTTTTTTATTGCATACCCTGTATCATGAGAAGAAAGAAGGTTATTGAATATCTTTTCATCTTTTCTGAGAAGCTCGGCAGTCCAGTCAGCCTCTGACCATTCCGTACAAAGAAGATATCTCATTAAATCTGTCCGTTCTCCTCTTTCAAGAGACTCCACGTCGCCAGATTTCAATATTTCCCCGTTCCAGATTCTTTCAATAAGTCCAAGCCTCTTGCTGCCGGATGCTGCAAGTGAGTCCGTTTTTTGTATTCTTACAGTTTTCGGAGTAAGGTTGCATTCAAAAATCAGCATTTCAACTTCCCTGGCCAGGATTTCAAAGGGAAAATTTTCAATGAGCATGTTCAGCATTGATTCAGGTGTAAGAGCATTTTCCAGATATCGGGTAATGGGTTCGCCGAGAATTTCCTGGCATTTTTCAAAAAAGACCGCTTTGATCCGGCTCTGATTTGCAACAGCAAAACCTGATCGTTCAGTCAGCAATTCATCACGGGCAAAGTGTGTGTCCGCATCAAGCAAAAGAGAGAGGTTAAACGCTTTTTCTATATGTTCTGCGGAGTCAGCTTCCCCGGGACACTCGGATAACCAGTATTCATATGGCGTCCGAGGCAGGAAGAATTCAGCGGTTTCAGCGGTTTCCGGTATTGAAAGAGTTTCCGCATTGATTTCCATCACATTCACGCCTCCCATGGGACGGTCATGGCTGAATCCCAGGATATTCAGCGGATAAAAGGCCAGATTGCCGGTCTCAAAGGCCGGGTCCCATCCGAGGCTGATTTTAAGATCGTCAGGCACGTATGCAATTGTATTGTTTATTATGGCGGAAATCCTGTCAGGGGTTCCTTTAAAAAGAACTACCGGCACCTTCTCTTTCATGTTTCCAAGCCTGTTGAACAGCATTGCCATTTTTCGTTCAAATTCTGTGTTCAGCAACGGGATATCCGGATCAGAACTGTCTCCGGAAATTTCCGACGGGCCGATATCGCCTGTTTCCCTGTTTACCATCGGAGAAGACAGGATTTCCTCCCGACTCGTAAAAAGTGTGTGTTTTACCTGTTCAAATAAGAATCGGGGCGTTGTCGCACATCTCCAAGATTCAGGGGGAAAAATAAACCCGTGACACAGGAAGATTCCGCTCCTTCCGAAAGTATCCCTGGCCTCCGGCAGACTGCGGATATGGAGGATAATCAGATGATATTGGCCCTGCAGCGATTGGAAGAAAACAGTTTCTTTCTCGCGGAAATTTTCTGCTCCGGAGAAATGAATCTTTTTCTCAATCTCAAAGATATCTTCCTTTGACATCAATGCTGTGGGATAAAAAACAGTATGAAACCCGGTTTTTCTCCAGGGAGTTTCATCCGGTGAGACTTTAGTGTAAATCAGGTTAAAAACTTTCATCTTAATTTCTCTAATGCGTGAAGCGTGAAGCGTGAAGCGTGAATTTCGCGAGCAAGGTATCTTATCACGCATTACGCATTACGCATTACGCATCACGCATCATTCATTACGCATTACGCATTACGCATTACGCATTACGCATCACGCATCACGCATCACGCATCACGCATCACGTTCCATCTCTCCGAAAATCTTTCCCATATACTTCGGGGGCGATTTTTTTCCAATACCCATAAAAAGGGGTCCAGTACCATTTTGGGATCATGAGGTGTCAGTCTGGTGGCCAGCCTCCTGCCCACAGGAGCCGCACCTGTTGAGGAGACCAGCGTATATTCCACGCTTTTAAAATAGTCCCGGGCCATATTGATAAATCCCTGATCCCCCTCCCGGAATAACCATGATCTGAGGATTTCCGACCGTCTTTTCAGTCTCCCAATAATATCCATGTCTTCGTAATGATTTATATAATTTTTATAAGACCCGCTGTGAATCATATCTCCCAGGAGGTTTCCAGGGAGGACTTTTGCTGAATTTTCGGTTATCAGCGAATCTGCTTTGGTCAGCACCACGATCAGGTGCTGGTAATTTTTTATATCTGCATGCATACGGCCATGAACCGCCCGGATGTAGATATCCAGTAGTTCTATCATGCGGTCAGACCATTCCCGGCCGCAGTCATTGATGCTGATGTTAAACAGAACGCAGTCCGAGTGAGCTACGAATCTGCCCTGCTCAGGGATTCTCCTCGTATCTTCGAATATTTCTCCTGATGTATCATAAAGGCAGAGAAAACGGTCCCCGAACAGGGGAATATTGCGAAAATAGATGAGAGACGGTGTGGGAAAATTTGAAGGAGTGGCTTCGGGAAGCCGGGAATTTTCAAACAAAGGCACATGATGATGCACAACCTGATGCGTATTATCATCAAGACTTAATAGAAAATAGTCCTTCCACTGGCTTCTGAGGTATTTAAGCAGGTAAAAAAGTGAAGTGATATAGACTGTCTTTCCGTGCCCCGGGAAACCCACCAGCCCGACTGTTGTGCGGGAAATATTTCTTTTTTCTACATAATCCCTGGGAATTTCAACCCCGCACTCCGGGCAAATGTAAGGTGCGGCGTTTTTTTTCTGTTCCAGTTTAGGATTAATATTATCCAGACAATACGGGCACTTGATCATATTTGAATTCTCCAGGCTAACTGCTGTTCCTATAATATAACTATCCATGAGCAAGGCAAATATTTCCGAAGAAGGGCTATTGGAAGCGGATATTCTCCACTTTGAATATCTGCCTCTGGACAGAAGGTCGAGACTATCCTTCCGTCTCAAGCGTATCCTGCCTGACCTTCAATATTGTGGTCTGCCACTGAGTGTCAGCAATTTATTTATTTGCAGATCACATACAAATACAAAACAAGCTTTGAACTCCGCTGTAGTTTTACTCGTTCCCAGAGCAAGCGGAGGAGCCTGGGAACGAGTAAATCCCCGGCTCCTTTTAAAAAAGGGAGTATTTCTCCCTCTTTTTTAAAGGGGCCGGGGGATTTCTCACAACTCGCCAGAATTATCCCCTCCTTAATCTTCAAACTTCAAACTTCTCACTTCACACTTTTATGATACCCGATAAATCCCCGGATGCTGTTGTGTATGAAATTAAGCTCCCGTTCCCGAACCGCAGGCTCCATCTGCCGCCATCCGGCAAGCAGGGGATCTTTCCTTAGCAGCAGCTCTGTACAGTGCGCCACCAGGTTGGGTCCTTCGTCAAACTGCATCTGTCCCCAGATGACTTCTGCCCATTCAATCAGTTGGCGTTTGTGAGTTTTCAGCATCTGCGGTGTTCGTCTTGTTGTGCCGAAATGGCCGTAACAGAGAACATCATGGGGAATCTTCATCAGGGTATTGATGCTGTGGACAGTGACTTCCAGGAAAAACCGGGGCGGAGTGGCCGGTCTTAAATAAAAGTTGCCGTCAGGAAGCTCTTTGAAAACACCGCCTGCCTCACCTGCAAACAGATACTTATCAAACAGGTAACTGACATGGTGAGGCGCGTGGCCCGGGGTCAGAAACGGCACGATTTCATGTTCTGCGCTCAGTTTGAAAGGGCGCACCGCGTGGTGAATCAGATTGGGAGGAACAGGCTGGATTGGCCCGTAAGCCCGGGCCACGTCTCCGAGGGTTTTCAGACTGCCTTCCCAAAGACGTGACGGATCTTCCAGATGAGAGATTGCGGAACTGTGGCAGATTACAGGAGCATCAGAGAACAGGGAAACAACGTCCCCGACTCCTCCCGCGTGGTCAATATGGATGTGGGTCAGGAGTATGGCGTCAAGCGATCGTACTCCCAGGTTTTCCATAGCCTCGAAGAGTGCGGGGACGGTCGAGGCGGGCCCCACATCCACCAGAAAGGTTTTTTCTCCTTTATAGAGCCACGAGCTGATAAAGGAAGTGAATCCCGGGAGTTTCTGATCCAGCGGGATAAGATAAAGGTCCGGCGCGACTTCAATAATATTCATGGCAGATTCAATCTGTGTTCAGTGACACATTGAACGGATAATGATTACTGATCACGGTTAAGGCGATTTCCAATAAAAAACATACCTGATTGAAGTTTGTAGTTCCGCCTTCAGGCGGTGTCATGCCGCCTGAAGGCGGGACTGCAAACTTGGTATATTCTTTTCTGGAAATCACCTAAAATTTCGAGTTTACGCGGTGTGCAACTTTTTAATCATAACGCAGATACACGCTGATTATTCTTTATCAGTAGATGGAAACTCCCCTTGAGGGGGTAATTCACTGAAAATACATCCCCACGCCCCTTCAAAGGGGGAGTTTCCATCTACTGTTTATGACTGATCTGCGCGTATCTGCGTTTATCAGCGTCCGAAAAAAGATATTTGTTTTGATGTTCAGATCAGAATAAAAATGTTGTTTCCCAAGCCGATCTGATATATACAGATTCTGATCTGACATCAGATAAAAACCTGATCAGAAAATAATATATACTATAATTACGAAATGTGCAACGATTTACGATTTACGATTTACGATTTACGATTTACAATCGGACAGAAATCGTAAATCATAAGTCGTAAATCGTGAATCTTTCAGCAGATTCTATGAAATCAGAAAAAATTATCATACAGGGGGCAAGGCAGCATAATTTAAAAAATATTGACCTGGAACTGCCCCGAAACAAATTTGTGGTTATCACGGGCCTGTCCGGGTCAGGCAAATCAACCCTGGCTTTTGACACCCTCTACGCTGAGGGACAGCGCAGGTATGTGGAATCCCTGTCTGCTTACGCGCGCCAGTTCCTGGAGCGCATGGATAAGCCGGATGTGGAAATGATCGAAGGGCTGTCACCTGCCATTGCCATTGAACAGAAGACTGCCAGCCATAACCCCCGCTCCACAGTGGGGACAGTTACGGAAATTTATGATTATCTCCGTCTTCTTTTTGCCAGGATCGGCAAACCCCACTGTCATAAGTGCGGGCAGCCCATCAGTTCCCAAAGCATGGATCAGATCATGGATCAGGTGATGGCCCTGCCCGAAAAGACCAAAATAATTATCCTGGCGCCCCTTGTCAGCAATCAGAAGGGAACCCATGAGAAGCTCTTTAAGAGCCTGAAAAAAGACGGGTTCGCACGGGTCAGGGTGGATGAAAAAATCCTGGAGATCGAAGCTGTCAGGAAGCTGGATAAAAATAAGAAGCATTCCATTGACGTGGTGGTGGATCGCCTAGTGATGAAGGAGAACATCAGGAATCGGCTGGCAGATTCCCTGGAACTGGCCCTGTCCCAGTCGGAGGGCCTGGTTGTGGTGGATATTCTTGACAAGGAGCCTGTGCTTTTCAGTGAAAAATCAGCATGTGTCCGATGCAATATCAGCTATCCGGAATTCACGCCCGCGAGTTTTTCATTTAATTCACCCCAGGGAGCATGTCCGAAATGTGATGGTCTGGGCACAACCACCGCGTTTGACTCGGATCTTATCATCCCGGATCACAGCCTTTCATTACGGGAAGGGGCCGTCGCGCCGTGGGCCAACAGGAATTCAGTGTATTTTTCCGAATTCCTGGACGGGCTGACCACGCACTACAATGTTGATATCTATACCCCGTATAAAAAGCTTCCGGATAAATTCAGAAAAGTGCTTCTCTACGGATCAGGAACAGAACATCTCACTTTTTCTTTTGAACGGAATAACCGCAGGTTTACCTATAAAAAACCCTTTGAAGGCGTCATTCCTCACCTGGAACGCCGGTATATGGAAACCGATTCCTCACAGATCAGGGAGGAAATGCAACAGTATATGAACTTCCGGCCATGCGAGGAGTGCAAGGGGACAAAGCTGAATAAAGCATCCGGGGCCGTAACAGTCGGGAAAACATCCATATCCGAACTGACGGCCCTTTCTGTGACAAACGCGGGTCATTTTTTCAGGAAACTGAAGCTGAAGGGAAAAGATAAGGTCATTGCCGAGAGGATTCTGAAGGAAATCACTGCACGGCTGAACTTTCTTGAAAATGTGGGGCTTGACTATCTCACACTCGACAGGGCCGCGTACACGCTTTCCGGCGGAGAGAGTCAGCGGATACGCCTTGCCACACAGATCGGATCAAAACTGACCGGGGTTCTGTATGTGCTGGATGAGCCAAGTATAGGCCTGCACCAGCGGGATAACCGGCGTCTCCTTGATACGCTTTTGCAGATGCGCGACCTGGGGAATACCGTACTGGTTGTTGAACATGATGAAGAAACCATAAGAGCCGCGGATCATGTGGTGGATATGGGCCCCGGGGCAGGCGTCCGGGGCGGGGAAGTGGTGTTTTCCGGGACTCCCAAGGCCCTGCTGAAAGATAAAAAATCATTGACAGGCCAGTATCTTTCGGGCCGGAAACAGATTGATACCCCTTCGGAGCGGCGTCCCGGGAATGGTAAAAGGCTGGTCATCAAGGGAGCGTCAGGAAACAATCTTAAAAAAATTGATGCGGAATTCCCCCTGGGATGTTTCATCTGCGTAACCGGTGTCTCCGGCTCCGGGAAATCAACCCTTGTGCTGGAAACACTGCACCGGGTGCTTGCCCGTCAACTGTACCGTGCCCGTTCCCAGGCAGGCCCTCATACAGGTGTATCAGGACTTGAACACATTGACAAGGTGGTAAACATTGATCAGTCACCTATCGGGAGAACGCCCCGTTCCAATCCGGGAACTTATACCGGACTGTTTTCTCATATCCGGGAACTGTTCTCCAAAACTCCTGACGCGCGGGTGAGAGGCTATAAACCCGGGCGTTTCAGCTTCAATGTAAAGGGCGGGAGGTGCGAAGCCTGTAAAGGGGACGGAATCATCAAGATCGAAATGCACTTTCTCCCGGATGTTTATGTGGCCTGCGATGTGTGCCGCGGGAAGCGGTACAATCGGGAAACCCTTGAAATCCGGTACAAAGGGAAAAATATCGCGGATGTCCTGGATATGACCGTCAACCAGTCTCTTGCCTTTTTTGAGAACATCGGAAATATCCGGACAAAACTGCAAACCCTGGCGGATGTGGGACTGGGATACATACATATCGGCCAGCCCGCCACAACCCTGTCCGGCGGAGAAGCCCAGCGGGTGAAGCTGTCACGGGAACTGAGCAAACGGGCCACGGGGAAAACCGTTTATATTCTTGATGAACCGACCACGGGTCTGCACGTTGATGATATACGGAAACTCCTGGAGGTGCTGAACCGGCTGGCAGATGTCGGGAATACGGTGATTGTGATCGAACATAATATGGACGTGATCAAATCCTCGGATCACATAGTTGACCTGGGACCCGAAGGCGGAGATAAGGGCGGGCATGTCGTGGGATTCGGAACCCCTGAGGAACTCTCGAAAATTGACGCATCTTATACCGGGCAGTTCCTGAGGGAAATGCTGAAAAGCATGTAGTACACCGATTCGTAAATTCCTCCCCCCTTTTTTAAAGGGGGGCCGGGGGGGATTTCTGCCGTAACACCTTTTTTTAGCAACGTAAAATCCCCCCGGCCCCCTTTAAAAAGGGGGGGGGGACGAACTTAAAAAGTGGTGTACTACTACACCACTTTTTAAGTTCGTCCCCCCTTTTTTAAAGGGGCAGGGTTTTTTCGTTGACAGAAAAGTGAGTTGTTATGCCAGAAATCCCCCCTGCCTTTAAAAAAGGGGGGACGAATTTACAAGTTGATGTAGTAGGGTGTGTCGCAGCCCGATGTGGCATCGGAGATGATCTTGGAATCAAAGGAAAAAGCGGGATATTAAAATCAATGGAGACTCGCAAATTTTTTTTATCCGACCCTGAACACCGTATCCGTTTTATCTATATCCCGAAGCATACCTCATGGATGAATCAGGTAGAAATATGGTTTTCGATCCTTACCCGGCGATTGTTAAAACGGGGAAGTTTCCGTTCAACGGATCATCTGAAAAAACGGATTCTGAAGTTCACCGACTTTTTTAATGAGACCAAGCCTTTTAAGTGGACTTATAAAGGTCGTCCATTGACTGTATATAGGGGTTACGGATTTTAAAAAGTACTGTACTACTTTCAGTCTGTCCCTCCGGGACTTGCTCCCACGCTTTGCGCGGGAATGCAGATCGGACGCTTCGCGTCCGAGTGAAGTCCGATCCTGTCAGCATATGGGGGAGAAATTTACGAGACGTTTAGCTTGATAAATCGGTTTTTCGGTGAGATACGAGAGGCAGAGCCTGGGAACGAGTAACGACTTAATTTAAATATGGATACGTTTTTTTAATCGCCAAGCTCTGCCTTGCGGGATTTCGAGACGTTTAACTTGATAAATCGGTTTTTCGGTGAGATACGAGAGGCAGAGCCTCACGGTATGCGTTCCCAGGCAGAGCCTCACTGCCATTAAGTTAAGAGTCGGAGCGACCTGATAATGAGGCATAACTTACTGAAATAACATCTTCGTCAGCGGGCTGCGTTCCTTAACTTAATGGCAGTGAAGCAGAGCCTGGGAACGAGTAACGACTTAATTTAAATATTGATACGCTTTTTTAATCGCTCCGCATGTTTTTCATCCCGATAGGAAACGATTGTTACGGGGGAGCGGCGGAACATTTTTTCAGCAACTGATCCGACTAAAAGATGTTCAAAATCCGTCCTTCCCCTGGGACCCATGATAATCATATCGGCATTTTCTTTTACTGCAATTTTTAATAATTCATCAATGGGATTTCCCACTTTGATAATCACAAGCACTTTTTCTGCCGGAAAGGATGAAGCATTGATCAGTGATTCCAGGATCCCCTGCCGCTCCTTCTTTACATCTTCAACATAATGCTCGCCATCTACCTTGTAGCCCATTGATACGACACTGCCGACGGCCTCGACATCTCGTGAATTAATGATGGTGGCGACAATCAGTTCGGCATTCAGACTTGTCGCCAGTTTTGCAGCATAATTGAATATACCTTTTGAATGCTCTGACAATGCAATCGGTACCAGTATTTTTCTGATTTCATCCATTATTATTTCCTTTTTCTTTAAATGCAGGGAATTTGCGATTTACGATTACGATTTACAGAAATCGTAAATCGTAAATCGTAAATCATTGATTATGCGGCAACTGCTTCCGGTTTCGGCATCCGGGGCCGCTGCATCAGGTAAATAAGTCCGTAAATGGCCAGACCAACGGCATAGCCCCAGTATCGCTGCTCATAGGGAAGTCCGATCAGCGATGCTACCGAATCAGGCCGCATCAGGATGAAGGTGACACACAGGAACAGGGGTATCTCATAAAATTTGTTCTTTGCTACGAACCATCCCTGTGTTGCCGAAGCAAACGCGAAATTCCCGAGACATGCCATGACAAAAATAAGAATTCCCTGGGGCCAGCTTGTGATATTGTGGAGTATCAGGTCGCTGTTGAAGATGAACATGAAGGGCAGAATGGCAGTACGGATGTCATACATAAACCCCTGCAAACCTGTGGCAATCGGCGGTGACTTGGCAATCGCGGCTGCCGCGTAAGCTGCAAGCCCCACGGGCGGGGTATCATCTGCGAGAATTCCGAAATAAAAGCAGAAGAGATGAGCTGCCATCAGGGGGACAGCAAAATCCTGGAATCCGGCAATGGTGACAATGGCCGGTGCGGTCAGGGACGCCATAACAATATAGGTGGCAGTGGTGGGGAGTCCCATACCGATGACAAGGCTTGCAATAGCGGTGATAACGAGCATGAGAAAGATGTTACCCCCGGAGATGGTGTCAATGATCTGGGTAATCAGCCCCCCGAGTCCCAGCGCCACGACGCCCACGATGATCCCTGCTGCCGCGGTTGCCAGAGCTACTGAAACCATATTCCGCCCGCCTGAGGCAAGCGCGGAAAAAATGTCAATAACCCCCTGTCTGAACGCGGGGCCCAGGGGTTCCTTTTTCATATAAGCCTTGACAGGGTTCTGGAAAAGCATGACAAGTGCCATGACCAATATTGCATTAAATGCCGCAAGTTCCGGCGAATGCCTGACAATAACAAGTTCATACAGCAGGAACAGCAGGGGCAGGAGGTAATGGACACCGCCAAGCAGGGTTTTTATGAAGAGAGGAAGTTCATTCCGAGGCATTCCTCTCAGCCCCAGTTTGGATGCTTCAATATGAGAAATGAAGAAAAGGGCTGCGTAGGAAGCAAAAGCCGGGACAGCCGCGGCTTTGACAACATCAATGTAAGGGACGTTCACATATTCGGCAATGATAAATGCCGCAGCGCCCATGATGGGAGGCGCGAGCTGGCCGTCTGTACTTGCGGCAACTTCGATGGCCGCTGCTTTGGTGGGCGGATACCCGACTTTTTTCATCAATGGAATAGTGAATGTGCCGGTGGTTACAATATTCGCGATACTTGATCCGGATACAAGGCCCGTCAGCCCGCTGCCCATAATTGCGGCCTTGGCCGGCCCGCCTTTGAATCCCCCCAAGAGACTCAGGGCCAGTTGGATAAAATAGTGGCCTGCTCCTGCTTTGTCCAGCATTGCCCCGAAAAGTACGAACAGGAACACAATGGTTGCAGAAACATCCAGGGGGATGCCGTAGATGCCTTCTGTTGACATGGTCATCTGTCCCATGTAGCGATTCAGTGAAATCCCTTTGAATGCAATAAGATCAGGCATGTAAGGGCCGAGAAAAGAATATAGCGTGAATCCGATGGCAATGATGGGAAGTGCCGGCCCGATGACACGACGTGAGGCTTCCAGCAGAAGTATGACCAGCAGGGCGCCGAAAATAATGTCCCGCATAATGGGGGAGCCGTATCGCATGGTCAGCCCGGCATAGTCAATGGCGATATACAGCGCTGAAAATGCAGCAATAATCCCTATAATATAATCCGTTATAGGAATCCGGGTTGTGGTGGAAAGGAAATCCGGACCCAGACGTTTCTCTTTAAAAAGGGGGTAATTAAGAAAGACGATAAGCAGGGCAAAGGCAAGATGAATGGCCCTGATAAAGGTAGAATCAAGGATAAGCCAGCTCGCGATGGACAACTGGAAGAAACTCCAACTGACCGCAATCGTGGGAATTACATATCTGGCCGCTCCCCGGGGTCTTCTGCCGACGCCCTCCTCCTCTTCGGCCATCCGTTTTGCTAACTCAAAACCGTCATCCTTAATACCTGTTTCGTTTTTGCTCATCTTTGTCACCTATTTTTATCAGAATGTACAAGAAACCGAGTTTTTCGTAAAAAACCCGGTTTCTTAACGGCGGGCTGAAGGCCCGCCGCAGAAGGTAGGAACTGTTTTTCATCCGGGAATACCCGCACAAGCCGGGAATTCCCTTATTTTTTCAAACCTGCTTCCTTGTAATACTTCATTGCACCCGGATGAATGGGAGCTGACAGGCCGTCCAGCATCCCTTCTTTGGTTAAAACCTGGTAAGCAGGGTGAAGCTTTTTAAAATCATCAAAATTTTCAAAAACCTCTTTGGCAATAGCATACACCACATTTTCCGGAACTTTTGCGGAGGTGACAAATGTGGCTTTTACGCCAAATGTTTCAACATCTTTAGCCTTGCCATCCTCACCTTTTTCACTTTCTGCCCCGGGATAAAGTTTTGCAGGGATAACTGACTTGGCATAGTAAGGTTTCTTTTTGATGAGATCATCAATACCTGATCCGGTAATCGGAATAAAGCGTACCTTTGTGGCCCCGGCAGTCGCCTCTTTGATTGCGCCGTTAGGATGGCCTACTGTGTAAAAAAAGGCATCAATACGACCGTCCTGGAGAAGTCCGGGGGCTTCGGCAGCCTTTACCTGTTCTGCTTTGATGTCTTTTTCCTTGTCAATTTTCGCGGCCGTCAGCGCGTCAAGGGAGTTGCCAAGCTGCCCTGAACCGGGGTTCCCGATATTTACCCGTTTGTTTTTCAGGTCACCGATTGTCTTAATACCGGATTCTACCGTTGCAATCAGGGTTACGGATTCGGGGTGGATACTGAAGACGGCCCGGAGATCCTTCTGGGGACCTTTCTCTTTCCATTCTTTTTCGCCGTTAATCGCCTGATATTGTCTGTCTGACTGCACTACGCCGAATTCCAGATCGCCGGCCATAATAGCATTTACATTAAATACGGAACCGCCTGTGGATTCGACGGTGCATCGGATACCATATTCTTTCTTCTTTTTGTTGACGATTTTGGCAATAGCGCCGCCTGTGGGATAGTAAACCCCTGTGATGCCGCCTGTCCCGATGGTTACAAACGTGGTTTTGGCCTGCACCGGGGGTGCAGAAGCAATAAAGAGCGTGAAGACGAACATAAGTGCTACACTCAGCATCAGAACCTTTTTCATCAGTGACCTCCTTTTAAAGTTTGTTTATGCATTTACTGAAAGTTATGACGTACTTTGTTCCTACCTTTTAATTTTCATCAAGAGAGCGGACAGGCAAAGCCCGGTAAGCCCTCTTATGCACCATTCGGTCGGTATAGTGATATCCCCGGTTGAAATTGAAAACCATCGCGGTAATAGATCTTTTTTCTGATGTCCAGACCCAGCCGCAGCTAAGTTTTACCTGTGGGACAATCCTGACATCCTGACCGCAGTCTGTTTCATAGCCCTTGTAATTCACTTCTCTCACATAAAGGCTCCGGAGTTCTTCAAAAGTCGGGAGTCTCCAGTTGTCATATTGTTTTTCAATCGTATAGGGGAAGGTATATTTTACCCATTTTTCTGCCTGTTTCCAGTCAACGTCACCCTGGTTGTCTGTTTGGGACCACATGATCCCTAGCTGATGGTCAGTAACGGTACCGTCCCCGTTATCAATGAAACGCTCTTCGGCCAGGATCGGCGTATGGCTGAGAAACACGCAGATCGTTACTATCCTTATGACGGATGATACGATTCTGGTCATTTTTTCCTCACCTTGCTGATTTCATCGGACGCACTTATAAACCGGAAGCAATTTCAAGTCATCAGGAACACCCGGAAAATAATACACCCGCGGTACGGGACACGGATAAACACGGATACGCACGGATTTTATTGCAGAAATGATCCTTGTGTATCGGTCAGATATCCTGTGACTGAAAATAATCCGTGTATATCCGTGTTCATCCGTGTCCTGAAAACAGCGGGTAGTACAGCAACTTGTAAATTCCTCCCCTTTTTTAAACGGGGTACGAACTTAAAAAGTGGTGTAGCAGGTTATTTTTTTTGGGAATTCCTTACCCTAGCTTATAAATACACCCGACTTCATCTTTTATAATTTAAGTGGAATTATAAGAATCCTTTACTTAATGAACAAAATTTAGCAAAATGAAGCCTGTGTGTCAAGAACTGATTAAAGAATATGAAATGGAAACTGTTCTGAGCCGCGCTCCCGGCGGATTGGCAAATCCGACGGAAATGCCTTGGATTTCGGGAATACTTTCCATCTGCTGAATATATGAAATGGAAATTGTTTTAACGGACTCCTGACAGTCTTTTAAAAAAATGGACATTCAGCTTTTTACTTGTATATCAAGATATTACAATAACCAGAACATGTGGCCTCATAGATAAAAATTT
>JAUCGG010000130.1 GCA_030378015.1 Desulfococcaceae bacterium HSG8 | reverse complement strand
CAAGAGATTAAATTTCATTACGCAAAAAAAGCAATTAATATCGGCTCTTATATAAACGAGGATTCCCGAACCTTTGCCAGGCAATAATTTACAGCTTAGAAATAAATTTTCGGGCAACCTTTAAGTAATTATAAGTTGCACATAGCGTCAACTTGTAAAATTTCTCGTAACCGACTTTTATCACACCTGAAATTCTCACGCGGCGGAGGATTTGTCAATCCCCCCGCGAGCAACAGGCGGGTATTTTATTTATCTGGAAATCCCTAACTAACTAAAACTAAAGAAAAAAAGGAGAAAAAAATAGAACAGATCGCACCTTCGGATTATCCGCGTTTGAAGAAATTCTTTAGCAGTCAGAGATACAGGCTATGTGCGTATTCCCTGCTTTCGATCCTGGTTTGGAGCGGCAAAACATTTCATCCCTGTGCTGTTGCAAACGGTGAAAGCCTGGTTGTGGGCGTGGAATCTGACGCCATGCATGAGGAAAAACGCCACCTCATTCTTCCTCTATCCCCTGGAAAGGAATATTCTCCGAAAGCTCTTCGTGACCTTGCTCTGAAATCAGGGTTTGAAAAATACTATTTTGTCCCGGATGACTACATCAGAACATTCGGACGGAGCGAAACAGATGAATTTTTTGAAATAGAAGAACAACCTGAACTTCATGATTATGTCTATCTGACAAGTGACCTGGCAGAGTTGAAAGGGAATAAATACTCCAAAAAGCGGAACCTGATCAAGCAATTCAGACGAGAATACGCTGACCGGGTACAGATTGAAAAAATTACGCGTTCAGCAGTGCCTGAGTGTCTTGATTTTCTGGAAAAATGGTGTGAGGAGCGTGACTGCGAAGCTGACCCTGATGCAGATCTTGCGTGCGAGAAGCTGGCAGCAACCAATGCCCTTGAAAATTTAGAAATCCTGGAAGGCCGAGGCCTTCTTCTGCGAATTGACGGCGTGGTCAGCGCGTTCGGTATCGGGTCCCGGGTCACAGAGGATATGGGCGCGTTTCATTTTGAAAAGGCATTTTCCCGTATAAAAGGCTGTTATCAGTTTTTTGACAATCTATGTGCGAAACAGCTTTTCAAGGGCTATACGTACATCAATAAAGAAAGCAATATGGGAGTCCCTGGCATTGCCCAGGCAAAGCAGTCGTATCATCCGGTTGAGATAATAAAATCATATAAGTTGTCTGTGAAAGCATGATGTTTAAATTTCGAACATCAGACCTGCGAGGTTTCGGAAACTTCGCAGCTCTTTTTAATTTAAGGCCAAAAAGTTTTCCAGCCCTTCCTTTGGGAACACACTTGCAGGCAGACTCTGTTTGCAGAAACCATATCAGTCAACAAACACGGGCAATCGCGTTCCCAAACGAAGTTTGGAAACGAGGACTGACCGGAGCCTGAGAACGATTTACTGAGCAATTACTTGATTTATTTGCGTTTTATGATTCAGCCCTTGTTTCCAAACTCCGTTTGGGAACACACTTGCAGGCAAACTCTGTTTGCAGAAACCGTATCAGTCATAAAATCCCTCAAACATAATCTTGGTAAACAGGTTCCCACATTTTTGACTTGATAAACGCTTTCATGTCACTGGGTTTCGGCACATTGGCAAGCTTGATAGGCCAGAGCGGCAACTGCCATCGCAATTTTTGTCGAAATCTCCCTGATTTTTTGTAATGACGGGTAGATGCTGCCCTGTCTGAGGTCAGCATCCGTTACCTGGGGCGGCAAGGGTTTTTGCCGCGATGAGAAACATATCATTCTTAAATGTTGCTTCAAATTTTGTTCCTAATTTATAAGCCCTTGTCAGACAGGGCTTCACAGATTCTCATCGTTATAAGAACCGTTATTTATTAACTTTTTCACGAATTTATCTTTAACTGTCTGTATCATCCTGAATATTTTCCGAATTTTTACATAGCTTTCTGATTGCATTTCTGTCTGCTTTCTGTCATGAATTACAGATAATAACACTGAAACGGTCATCTCAGTAAAATATGCAAATTTTCTGACGAACATCGGGATGAGGCAATGCAGTATCTGAGGAAAAGAGATCTGGGAAAATACCAATTCGGAATCCGGCATGAGAGTTCTGAGACGTTTGGAAAAGAATCATGACGGTATCAGATCCGAAGTCACCCGGAAAAATTATATAAAAATTTATCAGACCGTCAGATATCTGTCTGAGGATGCAACCCGTTTTCTCAATCCTCTTCCGGGATAGAATTGCCATCGGGAACCTATGTGCAAAAAGTGGGACACACCCAGAAAATCTGATCATCAGGTATATACAGGTTTACAGTCAGTGTTTTTCGTGGTATAAATCATAAATTAATGTTCGTAGTACACCGATTCGTAAATTCCTCCCCCCTTTTTTAAAGGGGGGCCTGGGGGATTTCTGCCGTAACACCTTTTTTAGCAACGTAAAATCCCCCCGGCCCCCTTTAAAAAGGGGACGAACTTAAAAAGTGGTGTAGTAGTTCCGCCTTTAGGCGGCTTCTGACCACCTAAAGGCGGAACTGCGAACCGAATTTAAACTCATAAAAAAGGGTTCTATTATGCAAAAAGCCCAACCGCCTTTTACAAACCATACGGGAATCGCATTTCTGCTTTTAACGCCTAGCCTTCTTATTCTCTCGGTTTTCCTTTATTACCCGACAATACAGACCTTTTTCCTGTCACTGTACCAGGTCGGATTCCTGGGGCTTAAAAAAAAATTTACAGGGATGGGAAACTACCTGACAATTTTCAGCGAAGCCCATTATGCCCATGTCTTTTCCAATACACTCATATTTGTAACTGCCACGGTATTTCTGAGCATGGCCGTCGGTATGAGCCTTGCTTTGCTTGCCAACCAGAAGGTAAAGGGCTGGAGAGTCTATCGGATACTGCTGATCTGGCCATATGCGCTGCCCCCGGCCGTGGCAGGTGTGATCTTCCTGTTTTTATTCAGTTCCCAGGCGGGAATCGTCAATTATTTCCTTGAAATGATCATCGGCATTCAAGCGAACTGGCTGGCCCAGCCTTCGCTGGCTATGACAGTAGTGGTTCTGGCAGCCGTCTGGAAGAATCTCGGGTACAATGTTGTTTTTTATCTGGCCGCGCTCCAGAACCTCCCGGGAGATGTGCTTGAAGCCGCTTTGATAGACGGAGCGGGTCCCTGGGAACGGTTTTGGAAAATCACATTTCCCCTGCTTTCTCCCATGACGTTTTTTCTCTTGGTCATCAATACCATTTATGCTTTTTTCGATGTGTTTCCCTTTGTGGATCTTCTGACCAAAGGGGGGCCGGCCGACGGAACTATGGTGATTATCTACAGCCTGTATCGGGATGGATTTGAGTTTTTCAAAACAGGGCTTGCCGCGGCGCAGTCCGTGGTACTCTTTGCGGTGGTGGTGGGACTCACCATTATCAAGTTTAAGACTTATGGCAGGACTGTTCACTATGGGAGTTGAGAAATCAGTGAGAATAAAAACATTCCACGGGAGACCTCCGGTTTTTTTAAGAATTCCCGAATAAATTTTTGCCTGTTTTTTCGACAGATCTTTCAGAGTGTATTTTATAACCTTCTTATTATTCATCAGAAATTTGCTGAAAGCGGACTTGTCCGTGCCCGACAGTGCGGATGCGGAAGTCAGGGAAACTGACAGATCTGAGGAAACCGGGCGAGTGCCATATTGATGCTTATTATCCTCTGGGCACGGACAGATGCGTGATGGTGATAAAAGATGATTATGACAGAATTCTGAGAACTCATGAAACAGATTCTGAGAATGCGGAAGATGCGAAAATATTTTTAAAAAAATTGAAAGGATCGGGGATATGACAACAAAGACAAAGGAAAAAATAACATGAACATTTTTCTGATCGGCTACAGATGCACAGGCAAAACTTCTGTAGGAAAAATACTTGCGAAAAATCTCGGATGGGACTTTGAAGATACTGATTCGGAAGTGGTGAAAGCCGCAGGCATGAGTATTTCAGAAATCGTATCACAACAGGGATGGGATGAATTCCGGGAAAAGGAGCGGTCTGCTGTTGAGCGGATATGCAAGCTGGATGCCCGTGTGGTGGGAACCGGCGGCGGCGTTGTTCTGAATCCTGAAAGTATAAAAGACATGAAACAAAGCGGTGTTGTTGTGTGGCTGAGGGCAGCGCCGGAGATAATCAGGACAAGGATATTGCAGGATAAGAAAACAGAGGATTCACGCCCTGCGCTGACATCAGAAGGATCAGTCGAAGAAATTGAAAAAGTCCTTTCCGAGCGAACCCCGCTTTATGAAAATGCAATGGATTTTTATGCTGATACGGATTGCTCGGATGTGAATACCGTATGCAGGGATGTTATCAGTGAATTGCAAACTTTTATCAATCATTATGAAGACAGGTCGAAAATGATATAACCCCGGATCGTTCTTACAAAACCGGGTTTTGTAAAGCCTCTCGCTATGCGGGAGGTATTTCATTACCACTCAAAATTCCGCAAAATCCGGGGGAATGTGTAATTTTGAAATCAATCCGTCCGACAAATTTTTCAAACGAATCCGCGAGGGTTTCCGCATCCACATGATCCATATAGTCCGGGTGCCACACCAGAAGATTTTCAGAGTCAGTCATCACTACTGTATAAGTGCGGATACCGGATTCTTTTTCAAATCCCTCATCCTCCTGAAAGTAACCGGAACCTTTTATGCCCGCACGGGTTAAAATCGTCGCCGGGTGAAGCGTTCCGAACCACCGGAGCCGGTTCAGGACTGTCTGTTTACTTTTTAATTCCGCGCCCGTGAGTTTAAAGCTTTCGAGCGAACTCCGGAGGCTGTGTCCGAAGAGAAGAATCCCCCGGACTATGCGCCCGATAATATCAATGCCGAAATGTTTTTCACGGGGCAGAAAACCCGGTATTAAAGAAAACCTCTGTCCGCAGTCAGCGCATTCAACCATCCGAATCGGGAATTCCTGTTGTTCTGGATGAACGCCAGCCTTTCAGCCAATATTTTTTTTGCATTTACAGGCTGGCTTATGTCCTGTGGCATGCTCACAGACTGACAACCTGCTCCTGGGATAAGAAAGCTCCAGAAGGTCTGCCCTGTATGATTTCCCCTTGTTCCGGTAAAACCGCACCCGGATTTCCTCTGTGTTCACCTTGGGCATATCCGAACGGACAACATGCTTTGCTGTCACCGCGTACAATCTGCCATCCTGTTCGCCCGCGACAAAGCCGAAACCGTCCTGTTTCTTTCCGTTGTTGGTGAATGTCACAGAAAGCTGCACGACATTATTTATGAATTTGTCGGCGACCTTATGCCCGGTCTGCGCGCAAACCTGCGACCCGGGAAAGAGGATCAGCAGCAGTTGAAAAAGGATTGCGAGGATCGCGGTGTTTTTGTGTTTATGCATCGTGTCTTCCTTAAAAATGCCGGTGAATCAATTCCTTAAAAATATCAGTAGGGTGGGGCTTGCCCCACCGTTATCGCTATCTCGCCATTCCAGTTATATCCGATATGAACATCAGAACATCGGCGGGCAAGCCCCGGGGGATAAATCCCCCGGCTGAAAGCGAAAGCAGCCTGAAGGCAGCTAAGACATTGCAGTGCCCCGGAGGGGCAGGGTAACGTAGCTTGGGATTTTAATCCCAAGGCGGTATGGCCCCGGAGGGGGCGCCCGGATACCCGGAATTAATATGATCCGCAAACCACATCGCCCCCGGGGCTGAATCGTAATCGTCTCCTGACCCGGGATTAAAATCCCGGGCTATGTTAACCCTCCGGGGGAGCGTCCTCCAATTTATGCTGAAAAATATTTTAATTATTTTTTTTCAATAGTTACGAATGGTGGGGCAAGCCCCACCCTACATCCGAAAAATCGTATTCCATATACCCCACAATACCGACCATAGGAGGAAAACAGCGCCCCATAAAAAACCCGCCCGACTATCATGATAGAAATATTCCAGGCAAGTGGGAGTCAGATCCTTCAGAAAGGCTTTGGGTCCTGCATGTATCTTACTCACGGACCCTTCAAAAAATATTTTCACGCCGTTTTCCGCTTTCGACATCTCCAGACGCCTGCTTTTCACCCCGTCCAGGACCAGGCAGTCTCCTTTCCGCAACTCCCTTTCAGACTCGGTTTCTGACAATTTCAGTCTGCCTGAATGAATGGCAGATTCGAACTCGCCGGACCCGGGCGCAGATTCCTCTGAAAACCTGATATCGCTGACCTGCATATCACCCATCTGCCAGTTGTCCCTGCTTACGAACCTGATGTTAACCCGATGGCCTTCAGCCCGGAACCTTATGATTCCCGGTTCAAAATAGAGAGGCCCCTCAACAGTCTTCTTCCCTGCCTTTAAATGATAAACGCTCTGAACAATCAGCATGCTTTCCAGGGCCTGGCCTTTTATGAATAATTTCAATTCATCATCATGCCCGCCCAGTTCAACCTCCGTATCTTTCTCCAGGATAAGTTTGCCTGTTCCGATGTTTCTCCCCCGCAGTTCCATATCAGATTTTTCCTGCCCCGCGTCGGCCCCGCCTGAAATATCCAGATCACCTGAACTTATCTCCCTGATATTGTCAATATAAATTTCATCAGACTTCATCCGGGGATCAAAAGCCCATTTTTTATCAAGGGTAAACCGGACATTCCCGGTTTCAAGCTCGAACTGGATATGCGTGGAAGAAACAGGCCAGAAACTCAGGAATGCGGAAATCAGAATACAGATAAGAGCAATGATACCGGGCAATTTCATTCTTGCCCACCAGGTATCCGTATGGGCCAGCAGTTCGGAGGATGCATTCAGCCATCTCAGATCCTCTTCCGCGCCCTCTGTATTCCCATCGAGCAGATTCCGGACAGATACCTCGGTTCGGCGGTCGTGTTCCAAGCGGAGGCGGTTTATTGTTTCTCTTTTTATATTCATTTACATGCCCTATTCAAAGGAGTGCAAAAATAGAGCGAAGCGGTTTTTTGCGCTTTGCAGGAAGGCAAAAAACCGCTTCGCTCTGTTTTTGCACTCCTTTGCCAAATCCGAGACGAACATATATTTGAATTTGCTTGTTATTTGGAATTTCCCGTTTCAACACGAACATCCTGGAAAACCCACTTACCGTTGCTGTCTGTCGCAGCCACCTCTGCACATAATACGCCTTTCCGGCCCGGCGGAAGTATGATATGAACGGCCTGACCGGCCCGACAGATATCTTTACCGATATTTTCCCACTTCCCCCCGGCAACCCGCCATTTCACATTTTCCACATCTGATGACGGGCGCAGGTACAGATGTATCCCGTCATCCCGAATTTGCCTTTAAGATTTCGGTGACTTTCATAAATTTCCTCCTGGTTAAACCTGAACCGATAAACCGAATATCAGCCATTTGTCTGAATCCGGATTTTCAGAATTAAACGCTCATGGTCAGGGCACCCCGGTCATGAAAATGTATTTTACGGTAACGTATCGTAATCTTTCAGATTGCGCCTCACCGGATATGTTCTTTCCGGCGCAATCTGAAAGATTACGATACATGTATTTTCACGGTAAAGGATAAACATGATTTACAGTATGTTATCCTGCAAATCGTGGTTCAGACAAATGACTGAAGCGAAAATCTGAACTTCCATGACCTCACGGTCACAACGAATGATGAAACCGCTGAGACCGGAAATGCTTGGTTCTGATATTAAAAATAACTTACCAGTTACCAAACACAATCAGGAATTACAAGAATTAAAATCGGAAGCTTGACAGTAACATGGAGTGCAAAGCTTGCTTTGCCTGTCAGACGTTTTTCGCTACACGGATCAGCAATACAATTTAATGTAAGTACATCAACTTGTAAATTCCTCCCCCCTTTTTTAAAGGGGGACGAACTTAAAAAGTGGTGTAGTAGAACGATTTTTCAAATCGTTTTAAACAATTTGAAAATTTGTTCTACAGTCAGCTTTTATGGGTTGACAAATCCGCCTGAAAGCATGAAAAACAGGCAATATACGAAGCTTATTTTATAAATTCTGTTTATTTCTTAGCTTTTGGTCATTTTGTTCTTGACAGATGGATTCTTTTTGCTTTAATTAGGGACAACAAGAACATTGTTACAACTTTCAGAGAACCTGCACAGGCTTTGCAAAAAAATAAAATATTATCAATATATTATACAAAAACATTGTTGGAACAATATTTTATTCGGGCATCAGCTCCCCATATCCGAATGTCAGGCTGTTCTATATAAATTCTATAATTTCAAAATATTAGTCCGATAGGTATTTTTGTGCATGAACAGGATAAAACAAAAAACGATAACAAAGTTTGACAGATTTAATCTGAGCAGATCGAAAAGTTTTTGCTTAAGCCTGTAAACAGTGGATTCCGGGTTACCGAATTTAAGATCAGGTAAAAAACATCCGTTTTTTAATTTTCCCCGGAATGACAATATGTTAAAGCTGTCATTCCGGAAAGCGGATGTTTTCCGATTTTAACCCGGAATCCACTGTTTGTGCAGCTTATCGGAGAGTTTTCGATTTGAATCTGAGATGGGGAGTATCCTGGAAATCTTTCCCGGATTTCCAGAAAGCGGGCAGATAATCCATCCTTTTTTAAAACTTAACAAATGTAAGGAGTCAGATGATTATGGCAAAAGAGATGAAAACCATTGACGGCAACACAGCAGCAGCTCATGTAGCATATGCCATGAGCGATGTGGCAACAATCTATCCCATCACCCCGTCCTCACCCATCGGAGAGATTGCAGACGAATGGGCCGCGGGGGGCCGCAAAAATATTTTCGGACAGACCATGACGGTGCGTCAGATGCAGTCCGAAGCCGGTGCCGCGGCATCTGTCCACGGTTCCCTGGCAGCGGGTGCCCTGACCTCGACATTCACAGCATCCCAGGGACTTCTCCTGATGATCCCCAATATGTATAAAATGTCGGGAGAGCTTCTCCCCGGTGTCCTGCATGTGACAGCCCGGGCCATTGCTGCCCATGCCCTGTCAATCTTCGGAGATCACCAGGATGTGATGGCGGTCCGTCAGACCGGTTTTGGCCTGCTGGCATCAGCTTCTGTTCAGGAAGCCATGGATATGGCACTGGTGGCCCACCTTTCTGCCATCGGGGGCAGTGTCCCGTTTCTCCATTTTTTTGACGGATTCCGCACCTCCCACGAAATCCAGAAGATCGAAATGATAAGCTATGAAGACATGGCAAAACTCACCGACTGGGATGCAGTTGCAAGATTCCGGGCAAGGGGAGCGAATCCGGAAAGACCCGAACTCCGGGGAACAGCACAGAATCCGGATATCTATTTCCAAAACCGCGAAGCAGCCAATCCTTATTATCTGAAAATTCCCGGCATTGTCAGTAACTATATGAAAAAGGTCGGAGATCTCACAGGGCGTCAGTATAAGCTCTTTGATTATACAGGCGCGCCTGATGCAGAACATGTCATCATTTCAATGGGATCATCCTGCGAAACTATTGATGAGGTGGTGAATCATCTGGTGAAAAACGGGGAAAAGGTCGGTCTGATCAAGGTTCGTCTGTATCGCCCCTTCTCCGCGGAGCATCTCCTTAATGCCCTCCCCGGATCTGCACAGAAAATCACGGTGCTGGATCGTACCAAAGAACCTGGTTCCCTGGGAGAACCCCTGTACCTGGATGTATGCACGGCCTACGTGGAACGCGGCGGAGCGATGCCTGCTATTCTCAACGGGCGTTACGGCCTGGGTTCCAAAGAGTTCAATCCCGGCATGGCAAAGGCTGTTTTTGACAACATGAAGGAGGCAGATTCTAAAAACCATTTCACAGTGGGTATTACGGATGACGTCACCAATACATCCCTGGAAGTCGGCTCCGGTTTTGACGTGGCACCTGCGGGAACAGTTCAGTGCAAATTCTGGGGACTGGGAGCGGACGGAACCGTGGGCGCGAACAAGAGCGCGATCAAGATTATCGGCGATAATACGGATATGTATGCCCAGGCTTATTTTGCATACGATTCCAAGAAATCAGGCGGTGTGACCATGTCTCATCTCCGTTTCGGGCAGACCCCCATCCAGTCCACATATCAGATTGACTCCGCGGATTACATTGCCTGCCATAACCCCAGCTATGTGGATATTTATGATGTGCTTGAGGGCATAAAAGACGGCGGGACTTTTGTTATGAACTCCCCCTGGACACCGGAGGATATGGAAAGCAAGATTCCTGCTTCCATGCGCCGTATCATTGCACAGAAAAATCTGAAATTCTATAATATTGATGCTGTAAAGATCGCTGGTGAAGTGGGACTCGGAGGCAGGATCAACATGATCATGCAGACCGCGTTTTTCAAGCTCGCGAACGTGATACCGCTTGACGACGCTATCGCGTATCTCAAAGATCAGATTAAAAAGCTGTTCAGCAAAAAAGGCGACAAGATTGTCAATATGAACTGCGACGCGGTTGATATGACCCTGGATAATCTTACAGAGATCAGCTATCCCGAATCATGGGCAGATGCTTCTGAAAAATTCAGAGGTGTGAAGGATGAACCGGCTTTTGTGAGAAACATCCTGCGCCCCATGGTCGCGCAGCAGGGCGACAAACTTCCGGTCAGCTCATTTTCACCTGACGGCATTTTCCCCGTAGCCACGACCCAGTACGAAAAGCGCGGAGTGGCTATCAATGTGCCGGAATGGGTCATGGATAACTGCATCCAGTGTAACCAGTGCGCTATGGTCTGTCCCCACGCGGCTATTCGTCCCTTCCTGCTGACAGGAGGAGAAGCAAGTTCAGCCCCCAAGGGCTTTGAGACCAAAAAGGCCACGGGTAAAGAACTCAAAGAGTACCAGTTCACTATGCAGGTCAGCCCCTTGGACTGCATGGGCTGCGGAAACTGCGCGGATATCTGTCCGGCCAAGAAACCTGCGCTGGTTATGAAGACGCTGGATACCCAGAGAGATCAGATCGCGAACTTCGAATATGCGGTTTCCCTGCCGGTACGGGATAATATCCTCAAGCGAAATACGATCAAGGGAAGCCAGTTCTGCCAGCCCCTGCTTGAGTTCTCCGGTGCGTGTTCGGGATGCGGCGAGACTCCTTATGCGAAACTGCTCACCCAGCTTTTCGGCGAGCGGATGATCATCGGAAATGCAACAGGCTGTTCTTCCATCTGGGGCGGATCAGCACCGGCTGTTCCCTACTGCGTGAATAAGGATGGTTTCGGGCCCACCTGGGGCAATTCCCTGTTCGAGGACCCCGGTGAATTTACCTATGGCATGCTGCTCGGACATTTGCACCAGCGGAGAAGGCTGGCGGATCTGACGGAGGAGGGACTGAAAAAAGATATTTCCCAGAATGTAAAGACGGCCATGCAGGGCTGGCTGGATAACATGAATGATCCGGAAGGTTCGAAAGAATATGGGGATCAGTTGAAAGAACTGCTGCAATCGTACAAAACGGATCCGGTTCTGAGCGAAATGGCGAGCCTGTCAAAGCTGTTCACGAAAAAATCCTACTGGGTTTTCCTGGGTGACGGCGCTGCATATGATATCGCTTATGGCGGAATTGACCACATCCTGGCTTCAGGCGAGGACATCAATGTCATGGTATATGACACCGAAGTTTATTCAAATACCGGGGGACAGTCTTCAAAGGCCACGCCCACCGGCTCTGTTGCCAAATTCGCAGCCTCCGGGAAGAAAACCGGGAAGAAGGATATGGGCGCTATGGCAATGACTTACGGCTATGTCTATGTCGCGAACATAGGCATGGGCGCGAACAAGCAGCAGACGATGAAAGCTATTACCGAGGCAGAAGCCTATGACGGCCCCTCCCTGATCATGGCCTACTCGCCCTGTATCAACCACGGCATCAAAAAGGGTATGGGCAAAAGCCAGGAAGAAACGAAAGAGGCAGTCGCATCAGGTTACTGGCCCTTGTATCGTTACAATCCCCAGTTGAAAGCCGAAGGGAAAAATCCGTTTATCCTTGATTCCAAGGAACCTGACGGAAGCCTTCAGGAATTCCTGTCCGGGGAGTTGCGGTACGCCTCTCTTGAGAAGGCCTTCCCGGAAGAATCCAAACGGCTGCGGGGAGTTATCGAAACGGAATATAAAAACCGGTATGAGGGAATGAAGCTGCGCGCGGAAATGGCTCCGCCTGAAGCAGTGGAAGCTGCCCAGACTGCTGAAATTCCTGATGGAAGCGATCCGGATTCCTGCGTCATTACGACAACAGCGGAACATGCACGAGTAGATAACGTAGATGATGCGTGTGATGACGGAAGAGCAGGGAAGTAGTAAGTTATTGTGTTTTATCCGCCGTCGGCGGTCCTAGTGACTGCTGACGGCAGTTTCAGTCAGAAAATTCCAAATTCCAAATTCCAAATCCCAAATAAATCTCAAACTACAAATCCCAAATCCCTCTTATATGCTCGCCCTTGTTTTATATGACGGGTTCGGATTTGCCAATCCGAACCGAGCGGAAGGGGTCCTGCTGACCGAGGCAGAGAGCCGGCAGAGCCTCCGTTGCTCCCCCGTTGCTCGCGGGGGATTGACAAATCCCCCGCATGTGCGGGCTTCGGATTTGCCAATCCGAACCGAGCGGAAAGGGTCCTGCTGACCGAGGCAGAGAGCCGGCAGAGCCTCCGTTGGCTCCCCCGTTGCTCGCGGGGGATTGACAAATCCCCCGCATGTGCGGGGGTTCGGATTTGCCAATCCGAACCGAGCGGAAAGGGTCCTGCTGACCGGGAGCCCCCGTTGCTCGCGGGGGATTGACAAATCCCCCGCATGTGCGGGGTTCGGATTTGTCAATCCGAACCGAGCGGAAAGGCCCTGCTGACCGGGGATTGGCAATCCCAGCCTGACCTGATTTTTAACCTGCCGGGAATACCCGTTTTTCAGGAAAGAACTGCTTGACAGAGCCTTTACCCAGCTTATCGGGGAAATCCCCGAAGAAGGCGGTCATTACATAAATGAGATTTCATGAATCCCTGCCTGACAGGAGCTTAATCTTGGAAATCCGGGTTCATACGTTCCAGATTCTCAATCATCCATTCCACAGGGTCTTTATCAGCAGGCCGGGGTTTTTCCAGCACTCTCCAAGGTCGGGGTTGCCCTCGGAGCGGTATGTAGTGCCGCCGCTCTTTTCTGATCAGATTAATTCCGTCCAGCCGGAAAGGAAACAGTTCAAAGGATAACTGACGGATTTTCTGAAATAGTCGGGACTTTTTTCCTTCAATCAGAAAAGCATTCATTAATTCCGATTCCGGATTCCACAACCGCACCGTATTATCATAAGACCCGGAAGCTAAACGGCCATCCGGGCTGAACGCAACACTGACGACCCAAGACGTATGCCCGATGAACTGACTGATCTGCTTTCCGGTTTCAACATCCCACAACAGCACCGTCTTATCATCTGACCCGGAAGCCAGGCGTCGGCCATCCGGGCTGAACGCAACACTGTTGACCCAGTCCGCATGCCCGGTGAATTGGCTGACCTGCTTTCCGGTTTCAATATTCCACAACCGCACCGTATTATCATAAAACCCGGAAGCCAAGCGTCGGCCATCCGGGCTGAACGCAACACTGCCGACAGCAGACGGACGCCTGGTGAACAGAGTGACCTGCTTTCCGGTTTCCACATCCCACAACCGCACCGTCTTATCATAAGACCCGGAAGCCAGACGTCGGCCATCCGGGCTGAACGCAACACTGAAGACCCGGGATGTATGCCCGGTGAACTGGCTGACCTGCTTTCCGGTTTCAACATCCCAGAACCGCACCGTCTTATCTTCAGACCCGGAAGCCAGGCGTCGGCCATCCGGGCTGAACGCAACACTGAAGACCCGGGATGTATGCCCGGTGAACCGGCTGACCTGCTTTCCGGTTTCAACATCCCACAACCGCACCGTCTTATCGTCAGACCCGGAAGCCAGGCCGCGGCCATCCGGGCTGAACGCAACACTGTTGACATCATCTGTATGCCCGGTGAACCGGCTGACCTGCTTTCCGGTTTCAACATTCCACAACTGCACCGTCTTATCATCAGACCCGGAAGCCAGGTCGCGGCCATCCGGGCTGAACGCAACACCGTTGACATCAGATGTATGCCCGGTGAACCGGCTGGCCTGCTTTCCGGTTTCAACATTCCACAACCGCACCGTCGTAGCCCCGGAAGCCAGAACGCTGCCATCCGGGCTGAACGCAACACTGCTGACTCCATCTGTATGCCCGGTGAACTGGCTGACCTGCTTTCCGGTTTCCACATTCCACAAGCGCACCGTATTATCTTCTGACCCGGAAGCCAGAACGCTGCCATCCGGGCTGAACGCAACACTGCTGACATCAGATGTATGCCCGGTGAACCGGCTGACCTGCTTTCCGGTCTGAACATCCCACAACCGCACCGTATTATCTTCTGACCCGGAAGCCAGGCGTCGGCCATCCGGGCTGAACGCAACACTTCTGACTGCATCTGTATGCCCTGAGAGCTGGCTGACCTGCTTTCCGGTCTGAACATCCCACAACCGCACCGTATTATCTTTTGAACCGGAAGCCAGGCCGCGGCCATCCGGGCTGAATGCAACACTGTTGACATCAGATATATGCCCGGTGAACCGGCTGACCTGTTCTCCGGTCTGAACATTCCACAACCGCACCGTCTTATCATCAGACCCGGAAGCCAGGCGTCGGCCATCCGGGCTGAACGCAACACTGTTAACATCATCTGTATGCCCGGTGAACTGGCTGATCTGCTTTCCGGTTTCCACATTCCACAACCGCACCATATTATAATGAGACCCGGAAGCCAGGCGTCGGCCATCCGGGCTGAACGCAACACTGCCGACCCAGGATGCATGCCCGGTGAACTGGCTGACCTGCTTTCCGGTTTCAACATCCCACAACCGCACCGTCTTATCTCCTGATCCGGAAGCCAGGCGTCGGCCATCCGGGCTGAACGCAACACTCCAGACTGGATCAGCATGACTCGCCAAGTTTGCTGACGACCAGCGCCAGGGCATAATGCCGGTTCGCAGATCAGTGTTTCCCAATCTTCTCAACGAAACCGGAAGCCTCTCCTTGCCGATATCCTTGTTCAGTGCCGCCAAAGTAAACAGCCAGGCTTTCTGAAAATCCTCAGGGTTTTTGCTTTTCAAACCATTCTCCAAAGCTATTCCTGCTTTTTCCTCAAATACCCTGGCAAGGTTTAAATTGGCTTCCTTTGTCTCCTCTTCAGCTTTCTCTTTTGCCAACCGGACTTCTTTTCTGGCAATCTGAGACTGCACACCGAACAGGAGCGCAACTATACTCAGCGCAACAAGTATCGCTGTTGCCCAATCGCGGATAAGACGGGATATGTGTTTCCGATCTCCTGCTTTTCGGCTCTTATTGAGAAAATTCGTAATAATTTGCTCCAGTATCTCTTTATTCGGGATTTTCCCGGCTTCATCCGGCTGACTGCCCTCATAAAGCAGGTTCTCATCCCTGCCGCCCTCTTTACCCGCCATCCAGCATGCATTGGATTCCGAAATGGGTCCGATAAAGCGGTCATGGCTCAGTTCATACCACCGGCCCCCTGCCCGTGTTTCCCTGCGAATCAGGTATCTGTTCTCCAAAAGCGCGACCTGCTCATTCGGCAGACCTTCGGTCTCCTCATCGCTCTGGAACACCGTGCCGCGGGTTTTGGCCTTTGTGATCAGTTTGTCCTGAAACCAGTTCCTCAGTTCAGCTTCCGAGGTCCCTGATTCTCTTGCTGTGGCTGTGACGGCCTGCTCGTAAAAGTGTGCCAATGCAGTATCCGCATCGCCCGGTTCAGCAAAATCAGCGTCGGTGATGGCGGATTTCTGATGATCCGGATCACGTTTTTCCAAGTCTTCCCAAAGCTGATAGCAAACGACCTGAAGCTGAACCGGATCCGCAAACTGCCCCTCTGCGGTTCCCGTACTGCCCTGAATCCGAATCCGGCGCAGGTTGTCAGCGAGTTTTTCGGCAACGCCCTCAGCAAAAGGCCGTTTGCCTAATGACGCGGGTTTCCTGATGGCTTCGAGGGCTGAATCATACTTCATGCGCTGCATGTAGAAACGGGATTTCATTCGGCCCGGTATGAGATGCGCATAAGGGTCCAACGCAGCAGCATAATCTTCACGGAGCGTCAACAGCACCCAAAGCGATGGGTCATCAATCATGGCCTGCCCCAAGTTGCGGAAAAATTCCTCACGATCCTGCCATCGGTCCGGATGACCGGTGACAATCTCTTCAAACTGATCAATGATCAGAACATATGGCGGGCTTTCATCATCAATGCCATGACCCCCGTCGCTCGGGCAAGTATCATCATAATGGTATCTGATACCGTCTTCCGTTACCAGGTTTGCAAGAAATAAGCTCAATGTCAACTGATCGGTCTTTGTAAAACGCCCGGGATCACGCTGATCTTTATCCGCAAGGCTCAGGTACAGGTTAAACAAAAAGATGTTGTCAACTGCGGCAACACCCGGGGGCAGATCCCCGCTGACCCGGCCAATGGGGAGTACAATAAAATCCTCCTGTTCGGTCAGTTTTGAAATTAGCCTGGTTTTGATCAGGGAGCTTTTACCTGCCCCGGATTGGGCATAAAACAGCACAAGACGATTGGACACGACCATAGCTGCAATATCCCTGGCTTCACGTTCTCTTCCGAAGAAAAGTTCTGCTTCATTTGCTTCAAAGGCCCGGGGTCCCACATACGGATTATCATATTTTTTTGACATTATCTGTTCTCTCAGGCTTGGTACAGGTCTTTCATAAATGCTTCAGGCTCCGTCCATGCGACCTCGAATTTCATCTGGTGCAAATATTTCTGAAGAAATCGTTTTTCGTGCGGATCATCGTTCAGTTGAATGGCAACACTGCTTTTCCACAGCTTCTGATGCCTGAAAGCCTCGTCGGGGGCATATTGCAGCCCCATCGTGGCGATGTTTACGCCGGTTTTATATGATTTGTACTATTCAAAATATG
>JAUCGG010000129.1 GCA_030378015.1 Desulfococcaceae bacterium HSG8 | reverse complement strand
TGACTTGATACTGAAATCGGGGTATTAAGTATTTGAAAATAGCTAATGCGATGCGTCGAAATAGTATCAAGTCATGTGAAACGCGCCATAGTATCAAAGATTGAAAATATAATATATGAGTTCCTAGTTCCGCCTTCAGGCGGCCAAAACCGCCTGAAGGCGGAACTACGAACCTGAGACAAAAAGGAGATATCCTGTGGATACTAAGGAAGCAATCACCGCGTTTTCCCAAAGCGATAAAATCAAATCAGGTCTGATATGGATTTCCCACAGCATTGAGATGATTAACAGCCTCAGCCCCCCGGAGCAGAAGGGAGCAGAGCAGATCATCAGGATGTTCGTTCAGATGCTTGACCAGGAGATCGTCATTGCCCGTCGGTTTTCAAGCGACATGCCGTGGGATGAGGTGATTAAGCATATTGACAAGGCGCGGATCATGCTCCATTCCGGTGTGCCTGCGGAAGCCACTTTTCATCTGACCCGTGCCCTGAGCAGGGTGACAGACATAGGCCAGCGATCCATGTCGTTTCTGAAAGATGAAGGGCTTCTCTGATTTGGAGCCGCGGGTATCAGCTTTCCGTATCTCTGGCAGGAGGGCGTCGTCGAGGGCTACGGCGGCACAAATTTTTTCAAACCCGGTGAAAATTTCACCAGAGCCGAATTCATCAAAATGGCGGTCGAGGCTTCAGAGAAAGCTTGTTGGAATTGTTGCGAAACAAAAACAGACGATGGCGGATCAATGTATCCACGGCCCTCGTACTTGAATACGAAGCAGTGCTGAAAAGGGAAATCCATCGCCAGGGAAAAGATATGGCGATGATTGACAAATTTATAGACGACCTTATTTCGATGGCAGACCGTTACCCTGTTTTTTATCTGTTGCGCCCCTGGCTGAAGGATGCGGATGATGACTTTATACTTGAACTGGCTTTTTCCTCATCCGCAGATTATATTATTGTTACTTTCAATACACGCAATTTCAGACGGGCGGAGATGTTCGGAATCGGTACGATAACGCCGAAAGAATTTTTGAAAAAAATAGGAGAAATACCTGACATACTGCATCGGATAGCCTGTGAAGTATCTGAAAAAAATAATATTCCGATAGATGAAATAATTATTTTATCGCTGGCCAAGCAGCTCTTTCGCATCATCCCCGACCCTTATCTGGAAGAAAGAGCCGCCCGGGCCACAGGAGAAGGATTCTCGTCTGTTCTGTCCCGGGTTCCAGACGTACCTGCCGAAGATTATGACAGGCTGTGAAAGGATTCCGAGGCTGAAAAGCCGAGGGATCAATCCCCCGGCTGATAGCTCAAGTGCGCTGAAGCGCGCTATGTTTTATTTTAGCTGGCTTCAACCTGCTTTTGCTTTCAGCCTCGGAATTGATTCCGGAGCTTTAAACAGATAGCTGAAGAATAGGACGAATCGTTCAACTTGGTAAAAGGCTTCAGTTTCACTCCAGCCTTGCTCCGCTGAGTTCTCTACAAAACCTGCCGCTGCTTCACGGAAAGATACTGGGAGACTAGCTGTACAGCCATCTTTTCGTTGTCCAGCATGGAAAAGCCTATGCCGCTGCGTTTCAGGATTTTCTCGGTTTCACGAAGGCTGCTCCAGAGTAAATGCCCGCCCAGATGTTTATACAGATCATCCGCAGACAGGGCATGAGAATCGGAAAAAAGAGGGGCGGCCTTTTTCGGTCTCATCATGTTGACCAGTACCAGATGCCTGCGGCTGGCAAAATCAACGTGATGCAGAAAACTCTCCGTGAGCACGGGGTCATCCAGATTGGTCAGAAAGATCAGCAATGCTCTCCGCCGGATGTGCGTTCCGATGAAGGTAAACAGTTCGGCAAAATCAGGGGCAACGGTCCGGGACTGAAGCATGTAAAGCGCGTCCCGGCAGGCATGATAATGGGCTTTTCCGCTTTTGGCCCTTACAAAACCCCGGATCCTGTCATCAAAAGCCATAACACCGAACATGTCTCCCTGACGCTCCGCGGTCATCCCCATGACCAGTGAGGCTGTAACAAAGCGGTCAAAAATGGTGGTGAAGCTGTCCGCGGGTTCCTGTCCGCGGGTTCTCGAAGCGGGGTTCGACATCCGGGAACTCAGTCGGGACCCGTCAATAATGACGTAAATTTCCTGGGTGCGCTCCACCTGGTAAACCTTTGTGACAGGATACCCGCGCCGGGCCGTGGCCTTCCAGTGAATATCTTCATAGCTGTCGCCGGGGATATATTCCCTTAACTGTTCGAAATCCCGCCCCTTGCCTATCTGCCGCTGTGTATGAATGCCGAGATTTTTTTTCAGGAAAAGCGCGGACAGGTTCTTTCGTTCGACAAACAGATCCGGATAAACCCGGATCTCCGTATGCACCGGCTTCTCAGCGCGTACTGCCCAGAATCCCAGGGGTGAGGCGGTTTCAAGGTAGCATTTGTCAAGAAAGTAGCGTCCCTGCCCTGATGCCCTGCAGGGCCATGAAACCCTGGCAGTGCTTTCTTTTGGCAGGTCAGTCAGTATTTCGCTCTCGGAACTGATTTCCGGGGGAAATGCCAGCCCCAGCCTCAGGCGTCTGACCTTCATTTTTTCATTGCATAAGCGCAGTCCGATATTTCCATCGTGGTCTTTGGACAGGCGCACCACCGGCGGGAACGATACGCTGATGCCTTCAAGTCTGCCTGATACAAAAAGCATATCCGCCAGCGCGAAGATAATCAGCGCGGCAATCACACTGCCTGACAGGGCGGCGGACGAGGGCAAAGCCGTTGCCAAGGTACCAAAGGGCAGGAAAACGATTCCTGCCCAGAAGAGAAGTCTGGATTTCGGTACAATCATTTCTGATATATTCAAAATTTCCGGGCGGAGTTCAAAGCTTGCTTTGTATAATAAGGACACGGATGAACACGGATATGCACGGATCCTTTTCAGTAAGGGATTTTCCAAGAAATAAAATACCCGCCGCTGCTGCTCGCGGGGATTGACAAATCCCCGCCGCGGGGTTCGGATTTGTCAATCGACGGTTCGACAGATCTCGCCGAAGTCTGAGCTCACGCCGAGCAAGAGTCAGTTTCCCGAACCCGTCAGAGCAGATGACAAAACACCAAACACCAAACACTTTCTCATGATATTGATTACTTTATAAACCTGATACACAAAGGATATCTGTACCTTTCACCATCTCCTGCTTTGAGAGAGGCGATTATCATTATTATGAGTTGAAAAACAGCAAGCGGAATTGCTATGATAAAACCCACAAGCAGAAACATCAGGAGTGTTGTGATTATCCAGTAAATCGTCATGGAAATCTGGAAATTAAGAGATTCACGGCTATGATATTCTATGTACTCCGATTCCTTGCCTTTCCATAGCAGTATAATCAACGGAACCAAGATGTGTCCTATAATTACAAAATACCCGGCAATAGCGGCTAAATGACTCACCACCGCCAAAGTTTTTTCTTCAGAAGTTAATGTTTTTTCATCTGTTTCATTCATTTCACCCTTTTCGTTCATTTCATCCTTTTCATTCATTTCATCCATTTGACTCTTCTCCTCATTTCAGTTTGAAATTAAATTTATCATAGCGATCAGAATGGCCATGATCTTCTTTTGGGCCACATGGCTCGGCTAGGATTGACAAATCCGAGCCATGTTACTGCCGGGACAGACAGACCGAGCTTATTGATTTTTACCTCTTCAAGCATATGCAGCAGTTTTTTATGACGACGCTTTAATGACTGGTATATGGCCTCCGGAGAAGATGCCAGACGTCTTTGCAGAATAGTAAGGGCAAAACGGAGTTTTGTCTGCAATTGCGTTCCCAAACGGAGTTCGGGAACGAGGAGTGCTCACCTGACACTTTTAATTACATCCGGGAAAATGGGAATGCGCCCGCTGATGTTATTTTTCCCTGAGATGAAATATTGTTTCCGCATAAGCTGACCGATTTTTTTCCACCCGGTTAAGCACGGGGCGTTTGAATCGGTTGATAATTCTCATTCCGGCCAGTTCTGCAATCTTAGGATACAGGTCGCATTTGTCATTCGCCACCAAAAAAACATGATAATCATCCTGCAAATAGTTTTTACAGTTATTAAGAACTTGGGCAATTCCCCTGGTATAAGATTCTCTTGCCTCTTTTCCCTTTCCCATGAACAACGGGCCTATTTCCGATTCGTCTTTTCTTTCAAACCTGAAAATTTCATAAGCATAAGCATGTTGCTCATGATAATTTATCAGCCCCACATAAGGCGGACTCGAAAAAATGCCTTTTATTTTTTTCTTTGATAATATTTCCGCAAACAGCGGGTTAATTTTCTGAATTTCTTCAGTAATATTTATTTTCCTGCTGTCTCCCGGAAAACATACCTGGTATGTGTCGGTTCTGAGCCTGTCAAATTCCCGGAGCCGGTTCAGTGTGTCTGTTCCGTATCTTTTCCACCAGCCCGTAATTGAGAAAATCGGTTTGCATATTTTTCCATGCTTTTTACAGTAATAAGCAGCCGTAACCGGTTCTTTGAGGGTTGCCAGGTCTGCATGAGTTGTTGCCCGGCAGGAACGGACAGTTCTGCTGAAAACAGCAGACAAAATTTTCTTTATTCCCGGGTTTTTTATCTTTCTTATTTCATCATACAAAAAATCCATTTCTTTTCTTGCAGGGGCCAGGAACCATTTGTCAAGAAAGGATTCATCCTTATCCTGTCTGATTCTGATTTTATATTTTTTTACCAGACTGGAATAAATCTTTGAAAAGACTTCTTCTTTCTCTTTTGCATATTCCTTTTCATTTATCTCGTTGTTTCTTACTTTTCTTTTATACTCCGGCGATGGAAAATATCTCGCGTTGAACTTCGCAATCTCTGATAACAGATGTTCTTCAAATGCTTTATTTGTCTGTTTTTTCTGAAATATCTCAAGCTTCGATGACAGGATATTCATTGTTTCTTCAAATAGTGAAAGATCATATTTCGCTATTTTCACATTGCTGATCATCGCATTAAAAGAGGAGATATCTGCACCGATGGCATGCATACCCAGTTCGTTTGCCTGAACCAGTGTTGTCCCGCTTCCGCAAAAAGGGTCTAATATAATATCTTCTTTATCAAAAAAGACTTCTCTTTTAAATTCATCGGTATGAGAATCAAGAAAGTATTCCACCAACTGGGGAATGAATTTTCCTTTATACGGATGGAGCCTGTGAACGTGCTTTGTTCTTTCCGTTTCCCTGTATTCCGTAAAAGATAAATGCCAGTTAAGATCATCGCCTAAAATTTTTTTCCATTCTTTTTCTTTGGTAAAAGAATCATAATAATCCTTCAGCTCTTTTACATCTATCAAAGGTGTCCCGTTATTCCCGTATCTTTTAATCCGTCCGTATTGAATCAGATATGAGATATTCGAAACCGTTACCGTTCGTTTCAGATAGTGGGAAGCCCATTTGCCTGCTTCTTTTAAACTGATCAGCTTGTCTTTTTTTTCATCAGATGAAGTTAATTGCATAATATCTCAGTAGCCTGAAGTATAGCCAAATCAGAAGTGATTGATTTGTGATATTAAAAAAGCTATGTTTTTACTTAATACGATAGCGATTTTCGATAAACATTATCACAATATTTGCTATTTCACAACCTAAGATTTTATAGTGGAAATACATTCTGAAAAAAATAGTATTTCTTTATTTTTACAGAATGTTAAAATCAGATTCTCCGGTCTCAGTGACCAAGCAATGATCGGGTGATTCTTCATGAGCGTTTGACATTTTCCTCTCCTCATGATAGCAGACAGTTATGTAAAGATAGGAAAATGGCGTTGAATATCTCAGTAGTACAGCACTTTGGAAGTCCGTGACCCCTTGTACCGGGGGTTAACCCTTTAAATTTATTAAGAGCCGGACTCCCCAATCTTATAATACGTCCAGTTAGTTCAAGGCGGAGCCTCACTGCCATTAAGTTAAGAGTCGGAGCGACCTGATAATGCGGCATAACTTACTGAAATAACATCTTCGTCAGCGGGCTGCGTTCCTTAACTTAATGGCAGTGAGGCGGAGCCTGGGAACGAGTAACATATTGAATTTTGGGAATGCTCCCTGTGTAAAAAGGTGAGACACTCTGAATTATTACCGGGTGCAATTAAAAGTGTTAGCCTTTAGGCGGTGTTATGCCGCCTAAAGGCGGAACTACAAACCGCACTTGGTATATTCTTTTCTGGAAATCGCCTAATTACACCCATTATTACCAGAGAAAAACTTCTTTCAGGAAAGGTATCATGATGAATAAAAACAAAAAAGTTATCGCGGGGCTGATTGTTCTGGCAGTTATCGGGGTCGGATTTTATTTCACCCCTTATCTTTCAGTATATAACATGAAAAAGGCTGCTGACAACAAAGATGCTGAAACATTGTCCGAGTATGTTGACTATCCGGAACTCAGGGAAAGTGTAAAAGCCTGCATTAATGCTAAAATGGCCGCGGAAAACAAAGGCAACCCCTTTAATGCCGCAGGGGCCGCGCTGGCATCGGCATTTGTCGCCCCTATGGTTGATACATTCGTCACACCTGAAAGCCTGGCAACAATGATGAAGGGAGAAAAACCGCAGTCGGAAAAACCGGATAAATCTTCGGGGAAAAAGTCATCTGACGAATCCGATATTGAAACCTCCATGTCTTATGAAAGTCTCAACCAATTTGCAGTCAGGGTAAAAAAGAAGGGAACATCTGAGGAACCTGTCAAATTTATATTTAAAAGAGACGGGGTTATTTCCTGGAAGCTTGCCGGGTTGGAAATGTGAAGTTTGAAGGGTGAAACTTCTAACTTCTAACTTCACACTTCAAACTTTTTTAAGCAGGTAGCCCCGCATCAAACTCTTTCACAAGTATATCTGTTATATTCCTGTGAATACCTGTGACTTCCTCGTCTTCCAGGGTTCTGTCGGGCGAACGGTAGGTAATCCTGAAAGAGATGCTTTTGCTGCCCGCGGGAACGGGGTCCCCTTCATACACATCAAACAACCGAACATCCTCCATCAGTTTTTCCCCGATATTCCCGACGTTCTCCAAGAGCCTCCCGGCTTCGATATCTTTGTTCACGATAACCGTAATATCCCGTGATACCGAGGGATAACGGGGAATCGGTTCGGACTGCTTAACTTCCGGAATCAAAGGTGCGAGGCTTTCCATGCTGAGTTCGAAAACAAACGCCTTCTGCTTGAGATCAAAGCTGTGAACCACCTCGGGATGAACTTCTCCCACCACACCGATTTCTGTTTCATCAGAACCTGCAAGAATCCGGGCTGTATGCCCCGGTCTCAGGTAGAAACATTTCTCATCCGGCATACGCGTGAATTTCAGATTGCTTATATTCAGCGCGCGGATAAGCCCTTCGGCAAGCCCCTTGATATCGTAAAAATCGCAAGATGCTTCTTTGGAATGCCAGGAAATGCCCGACCTTGCCCCCGTCCGCAGCGCTACAAACATCTCCGGTTCCTTGGGCAGATCCTCCCGGGGTTCGGTGATAAATACCTTGCCGATTTCAAAGAGTTTTAACTCCCTGACCTGCCGAGCGATGTTGCGATACGCGGTTTCAAGAAGCCCCGGGATCAGGGAGGTTCTCATGACAGTCTGCTCCTCTGTGAGAGGATTCATGATGTCCAGCATACGTCTTCCCGGGTCATCTTCTCCCAGCCGAAGACGGTCGCAGGCATCCTTATTCATAAAACTGTAATTAACGGCCTCGGTAAATCCGAAACCTGTCATCAGTCCCTTTACCCGGTTCCGCAGTTCCAGCGCTGCTGTTGATTTTCTTGCTTCAGCAGGCATTGCGGGAAAAGTTGTCGGAATTCCGTTGTATCCTGAAAGACGGGCGATTTCTTCCATCAGGTCCGCGGGCCGGGAAACATCCACCCTGAACGAAGGGGGTGTTATCAGGAGATTATCCGCGTCTGTTTTTTCGACCTCAAACTCAATGGATTTCAACAATGCTTCTGCTTCATCCTGATCCAGGGCCGTTCCGAGGACGCGGTTGGCATCCCTGATATCCAAGGATATGCTGGGCGATGTTATTTTTTTGGGGTGCTCGTCAATCAGACCGTCAACCAGTCGCCCGCCCCCGATTTCAACCATCAGTTGTGCGGCCCTGTTCAAGGCTTTGACGGTTCCTCCCGGGTCAACCCCGCGCTCAAAACGATAGGACGCGTCCGTACTCAGTCCCAGTTTTTTCGATGTCTTCCGAATACTGACGGGACTGAAATACGCGCTTTCGATAAGCACGTTTGTGGTATTATCCTCAATTTCCGAGTTCAGCCCGCCCATCACACCGCCGACGGCAACTGACCTTTCCCCGTCGCATATCATGAGCATATGCGAAGAAAGCGCGCGTTCCTTGTCATCCAGAGTTGTGAAGGTTTCCCCCTCGGCTGCTGTCCGGACAACAATCCTGTGCCCCGCGAGCCTGTCAAAGTCGAATGCATGGAGCGGCTGGCCCATTTCCATCATCACAAAATTGGTGATATCCACTATATTACTGATGGGCCTCAGCCCCACGGACATCAGTTTTTCCTGGAGCCAGAACGGAGAAGGCCCGATCTTTATATTCTCAACCAGCCTCGCTGCATACCTAGGGCAATGATCCGGCGCGTCAATGGTTACAGAAGCGCGGCCGGAAATCTCATCCCCGGCATCGGAAATACCGGACTCGGGGTATTTTATACCGGTGTTCTGAATTGCCGCAACTTCACGGGCAATGCCGATTATGCTGAGACAGTCAGGGCGGTTCGGGGTAAGGCCGAGTTCAAACACTTTGTCCTGAAGCCCCAGTGCATCTGCAAGCCCTGCCCCGGCGGGCAATGCAGGATCAAGGGACATGAGACCGCTCTGGTCAGAACCCAGGCAAAGTTCTGCTTCACTGCAAAGCATTCCTTCGGAGGTCTGACCCCGGATAACGCTTTTCTCAAGAACCGTGCCATCTGGAAAAACTGTACCCGGCAGCGCTAGGGGGGCAAACATATTTTCCGCTACATTGGGCGCTCCGCACACCACTGAAACAGTACGATCCCCTGCATCCACTTCACAGAGCCTGAGCTTATCTGCATTGGGATGGGGGGAAATTTTTACGATTCGGCCTACAAGGACCGTGTCCAGATATGCATACCGATCTGAAATCGTCTCAACCTCAAGCCCCGCCATGGTCAGAGCATCGGCCAGTTCCTCGGCCCCTGTTTCAACAGGGACATAATCCTTTAACCAACTCAAACTGACTTTCATATTATCCTCATGAAGTGTCAGTGGTCAGTGGTCAGTTGTCCGTGGTCAGTTGTCGGTTGTCAGGGTCCGTTGCAACGGACAACTGACCACGGACAACTGATCACGGACAACTGACAACTGACAACCTAAAACTGTTTTAAAAACCTGAAATCATTTTCAAAGAATTTGCGGATGTCATCAATCCCGTATTTCAGCATGGCAATTCGCTCCACCCCCATTCCGAAGGCAAAGCCGGTATAACGGGTCGTGTCATATCCGACATTTTCAAGCACCGCGGGGTGAACCATTCCGGAACCCAGGACCTCCAGCCATCCGGTCTGCGAACATACCCGGCATCCCTTTCCCCTGCACATCACACAAAGGATATCAACCTCCGCGCTGGGTTCGGTAAACGGGAAGAAGCTGGGCCTGAACCTGAGGCTTGTCTGCTCATCAAACATCTGGTGAACAAACGCGGTCAGAGTTCCCTTGAGATCGCCGAAAGATACATTTTCATCCACCAGAAGCCCTTCTACCTGGTGAAACATGGGCGTATGCGTCAGGTCAGAATCGCACCGATAAACTTTCCCGGGCGCGATCACTCTCACCGGGGGATCTGTTTTCTCCATTACCCGCACTTGGATGGGGGATGTATGGGTTCTGAGTACGACTTTATCCGAAATAAAGAAGGTATCCTGCATATCCCTTGCCGGATGATCCGGCGGGAAATTCAGGCTTTCAAAGTTGTAATAATCCAGTTCAACCTCGGGGCCTTCTACAATATCGAACCCCATGTCTGTAAAAATGCCGCATATTTCCCCGGCAATCCGGGTGATCGGATGCAAATGTCCGACTTGGACAGATCTCCCGGGCAGGGAGACATCAATCCTGTCATCTGCTCCTGCCGGCTTCTGAATTCGTTCCAGTGCCTCTTTGAATGCCGAATCCAGTATCTTTTTGGTCTCATTCGCTTTTTTTCCCGCTTCGGGCCTTTCTTTCGCGGGAAGGTCAGAGATGTTCCTTAAAAACTGGGTCACAGCCCCTTTTCGTCCCAGGTATCGGATGGAAAGCTCTTTGATGCCTTCCGGGTCAGAAGCTGTTTCAACTGCTTTCAGGGCTTCTGCTTTAATTTGGTCTATTGTCTTTCCCACTTTTCAAATCCGGTCTTAACAAGTAAAAAGTGGAAAGTGGAAAGCGGAAAGCGGAAAGACTTTCAACTTTCAACTTTCAACTCAGATTCATATATTCTGCGATGCAAGGCCGGCAATCTGGGAAAATCCTGAAGGATCGGATATTGCCAGTTCTGCAAGAACCTTGCGATCCAATTCCACGTTAGCAACCTTTAATCCGTGGATAAATTTGCTGTAACTCAGATCATTCATACGTGCTGCCGCATTAATTCTTGCAATCCAGAGTCTTCTGAAATCCCGTTTCCGGGCCCTTCGGTCCCTGTAAGCATACATCAGTGCCTTATCCACAGAATCAGCCGCGGTACGATATAATTTGCTCCGGCCGCCGCGATACCCCTTTGCCAGCTTCAGAACCTTTTTTCGGCGTTTCCTTGCTTTAAAACCTCTTTTTATACGCATAATTCCTCCTTACTTATCAGTTGCCCGTTATAAGCTTGCGGACCGCGGACAACTTTTATCCGTTGGGCATGAGCAGTCTCAGTGTCTTCTGGTCGGTTTTGTCAATCAGATGACTCTTCCTTAACGATCTTTTCCGCTTTCGGGACTTCTTATTCAGAATGTGATTCGCGTGGGATTTTGAATAGACGAATTTACCGCTTCCTGTTTTCTTGAAGCGTTTTGCAGCCCCTCGGTTGGTTTTTATTTTCGGCATGTTTTATCCTCTCTTTAACTATTTGAAACAGTGATTTTTTTAAGCTTTTAAATCACAGCTTTGCTTAAAAAAACAGGTGGCGTGGGCAGTTCGGAAAAGCTCACACCACCTTCATAAGTAATTCTTAAACACTCAAAAAATAATCTGCCCGTTTTGCAAAACGGGGATTCTCACACCATTCCTAAATGGTGGGTGAAATCCCGCCCTGCATATCTGGCAGATTATTTCTTTGGGAACAATAAGTTATCGTCAAACCAGTTAAGGATTTCCCAATAAATAAAATACCCGTTGCTGCTCGCGGGGATTGGCAAATCCCCGCATGCGCGGGGTTCGGATTTGTCAATCCGAACCGGGCAGCATAGGACCCCTTTCCCGAATCGGATATATTATTTATTTGGAGTTCCCTTATAAAAAACGGTTTCTTTAGCACTTCGACAGTTAAAAGCTCAGAGTTAATATGTAACTTTCCGGAACCATTGGCTATAAAAGCGTAAATCCAATATTTTCAGATAGTTAAAACAGCAATCGGCTGTCAAATCCAAACCCCGCGGCTACAGTTCTTAACCCGCTGAAATTAAAAATTTACTGACGAATTTTAGAAGCAGCAGACAAAATATCGTCGCCGTCCGAAGCTTCGGACGGCGACGACGGTTCATCCGGACTTGCATTATAAAACCCGTCATTTGGGTGATAGGATCATTGTCATTGTACGACCTTCGAACTTCGGATATTGCTCTACTGTAGCGAATTCACTGGTTTCTTCAGCAATTCTTTCAAGCAGACTCCTTCCGATCCGGGAAAGCGTAATTTCTCTTCCTTTAAAAATTACTGTCACCTTCACCTTGTCCTTTTTCTCAATAAATCGTCTGATATGGCCGATTTTGACCTGAAGGTCATGGTCTCCGGTTTTCGGGCGAACCTTTATTTCCTTGATCTGAAAGGTACTCTGTTTCTTTTTTGCTTCCTGCTGCTTTTTCGTCAGTTCGTATTTATAACGACCGTAATCCATGATCTTGCAAACAGGAGGTTTTGCGTTGGGAGAAACTTCCACCAGGTCAAGCCCGAAATCATTGGCGGATGCCAGAGCTTTGTCCGTCTGAATAACACCGACCTGATTACCATCCGGGTCTATCAGCCTTACTTCCCTGGCTCTTATTCTGCGATTAATATTTACCCTGTCTGACCTGTCCGGCCTCCTTATCTGTCTTGGTTTAGCTATGCCGTACCTCCTATCTCCTTATGGTAAACTCATTTCTCTCACACAAGCGGTTCGATGACCCTGTGAGCAACCTTAAAACCACACTCAATTACAGCATATAATATAGCAGCATTAAGAAATGCAAGAAAAAAATGAAAGAAAAAGAATGAAATTAAATCCAACAAAACCATCCTTTTACCGCGAAGAATGAAATTAAATCCAACAAAACCATCCTTTTACCGCGAAAATACATTTTGAAAAGCCGTTTTTTTATCTGTTTTCACTGAAAATATTTCCATGCCAGTGATGAAAAAACCGGCTTTTTCACATTCTGAAAACCCGGGTTTTACCGGCTTTTTTCATGGACTGGGTAAAAACCCGGCTTTTTCATGAGCGTCTTAAAAAAGATACACCAACAGGTTATTTTTCTTACAGGATCAGGTGAAACAGGCTCATTCCCCCTCAAATTCGATAAGCGTAAAAATTTTATAATTCTTAATCAGTTCCCTGCCTTTCAGGTCAGGAAGTTCGATGATAAACGCGCACTCAACAACCTCACCCCCGAGTTTTTCCACCAGTTTTGTGGCTGCGGCAACAGTGCCTCCGGTCGCGATCAGGTCGTCAACAATCAGGACTTTTTCCCCCTTTTTTATAGCGTCATCCCGCATTTCTACAACATTTTTCCCATATTCAAGGGTGTATTCCTGCTGGATGGTTTCAGGGGGCAATTTTCCCTTCTTTCTTACCGGAACAATTCCTATGCCGAGTTTATACCCCAGAACGGAAGCAAAAAAGAAGCCTCTCGCGTCAATTCCGACAATTTTGTCAATTTTCGTACCCATATAACGGTTGTACAGGGCGTCACACGCGGCCCGGAAGGCGTCAGGGTCCTGCAAAAGGGATGTAATATCTCTGAACATGACCCCTTCGATTGGCCAATGCGGAACTGTCCTGATCTTCTCTTTCAGATTCATAATTTTTTCCTTATGTTATAAATCACCTCGCCATTGTCTGAACTCGGATTTGCAGGATTGAACGCTCAGGGTGATCCCGGTCATGAAAATGTATTTTCACGGTAAAGGATTGACAGGATAACATCATGTAAATCCTGCTAATTCTGAGAATACGAGTTGTAGGGTGGGGCTTGCCCCACCGAGATTGATTATTTTTTATTGTATCATTTTAATAACATTGGTGGGGCAAGCCCCACCTACCTGAAAATGTATTTTCACAGTAAAGGATTGACAGGATAACGTCATGTAAATCCTGCTTATCCTTTAATCCTGCAAATCCGAGTTCAGACAATGGCCGAAACGAAGGTCTATTCTATCTTTGAAACCACATCTGTCAGGAGTTTTTTTACATTGTCAGCATTCTTTTCAAATACTTGCAGAATTTCCTGCCACGTCACAAGTTCTTCATCTTCTTTCCAGCAGTCATAATCGGTTGACATTGCAACCGCTGCATATGGAATTCCGGCTTCATTTGCAAGGGATGCTTCCGTTGCCACGGACATGTTAATGATATCCGCGCCCCATATCCTGAACATCCGGGATTCTGCTCTTGTGGAAAAACGCGGCCCTTCAATGGTGACAACTGTCCCACCGTTATGTGTCCTGAACCCGAGTCCTTCCGAGGTTTCATAAAGAATTTTTCGCAGCGCGGCGTCAAACGGTTCCGCCATTGCCGGATGCTCAATGCCATTTTCAAAGGATTCATGGAAAGTGTTTTTCCTGTGTTTTGTGAAATCAATGAACTGATCAATAATCACAAAATTTCCCCTGTCGATATCTTCCCTCAGGCTGCCGCAGGCTGTTGTTGCAATGATGTGAGTCACTCCCTGATCTTTCAGCGCGTGAATATTTGCCCGGTAATTGACCTGTGTCGGGCTGAACTGGTGCTGCTTCCCGTGTCTTGCCAGAAGTACCACATCTGCCCCGCTGATCTTTCCGACCGTAAGTTCTGATGTCGGTCTTCCGTAGGGAGTATCAACAATTATTTCTTCTGGTTCCTGAAGAATCCGGGGATCATCCAGACCGGAGCCGCCGATAATACCAATTTTAGCCATTCCGTAATCCTCTCTGTTCACCATGAAATTTTCATCAGATACAATAAAGCTTATCATATCAGACCAAGGTATGTCAAGCAGGGACAGCACAGATGTGATATTGCCTGGAAATTCAGGAGGTCATAATCTCTGAGCCAGCGGTGTCCAGACATTCGGAGTGCCAAACTTGCAGTTTGGCAGATCGCAACGGGATATGATTTTCTAAATAATAGCCCGGTTCATGCCAAACGTGAGCATTCCCCAAAAGTAGGTAGCACCGAATTTCAAATGAGTCCCGAATAACGATATCCGAATCTCAGCTAAGATTTTGATTTGCGATTTGTTTTTTTGGGTATTGTCAGTAGATGGAAAGTATTCCCGAGAAGCTCGCTTGAGATTGACAAATCCCAAGCACTTCCGGCTGAAGTGCGGCTCCGGACATTTTCCATCTGCTGATCGTGCTATCCGGGGAGAATCGCTCCCCAGGGTCAGGAACCTGCCCTTGAAATCAGGCTTATCAGCAAGCACCCGTAAAATGGGAAACAGATCAGGTTTGCGCTGCATCAAGAATGATAAGTCTTTATATGATGTCGGAACATCAGTTTGGGATTGGTCAGCTTCAGGAAGTCTTCAGGATCCTCCGGATCAAAATAAACCGATTCTGTCTCCTGGCTGATCATCCTGGCCAAAGTGGTTTTCCCACTGCCGGGGCCAAAAATTGGTGCAACAGGATTTGACGCTAACGCACTGTTAGTTTCGGCGATAAGTTCTTTCCTGAAAATAATCATGACGGGTGATACTAAATTATGAAAAATTCGTATGTCAATAATGAATTTTCATGATTGGTGTTTAGGGGTGTGATTAAAAGTGTCAGGTTCAGTATGTGTCCTTGTTCCCGGACTCCGTCTGGGAACACACCTGCCCGGCAGACTCTGTCTGCCATGCAAAACGGAGAATTGTGTTCCCGAACGGAGTTCGGGAACGAGGACGGCTCACCTGACACTTTTAATTGCACCGGGTGTTTAGTGTTCGGTCGCCCACTTCCATGAACTGCAACGAAATATGAAAGCCGCCAAACACCAAAAACTAAACACCAAACACATCTACCGATAATCTTCCCGTATCTGCTTCTTATTTATCTTTCCGACGCTGGTCTTGGGGATATCGCCCACCAGGACATAACGATCAGGAACTCCGTATTTCGGAAGTGTTCCCTGTTCGGAGAATTTTTTCATGAACTGCTTCAGATCTTCTTCGCTGACCTTTCCCTCGAACCCGGGTTTCAGAACCACAAGCATCATAGGTCTTTCCCCCCATTTTTCGTCAGGAACACCGATGGCAGCGGACTCCAGCACAGCTTCATGCTGACTCATCATGTTCTCCAGATCCAGCGAAGACACCCATTCCCCGCCGCTTTTGATCACATCCTTTATCCTGTCAGTAATCTGGAGGTAGCCCTCCCCGTCAATATAGCCCACGTCGCCTGTATGCAGCCATCCGTTCCCCCATAATTCCTTTGATTTTTCAGGCTCTTTGAAATAGCTTTTCGTCAGCCAGGGCGCTCTCAGCGCAACTTCGCCGGTTGAAACACCGTCATGGGGCAGAGGCTTGTCCTCCCCGTCAACGACTTCAATTTCAACCAGCGGTATGGGCAAACCAGTCTTGACGACGATATCCAGCTTCTTATCGTCTTCCCATTCAAGCATATGCGCCTTGGGAAGACCGAGGCTTATGACGGGGCATGTCTCTGACATGCCGTATCCGGTGTAAATATCAATCCCCATATCTTTTGCTGATTTGGCAAGTCCCCTGGGAAGCCTTGCTCCCCCGATAATGACCTTCCAGTGAGAGAGATCAGTTTCTTTTGCCGCAGGACTGGTCAGGAGCATTTGCAGGATCGTGGGCACGCAATGAGAAAAAGTGGCTTTTTCATCGCGTATCAGTTTCAGGAGCATATCAGGCTCGTATTTCCCCGGGTAAACCTGCTTCACCCCGAGAAGCGTTGCCACGTATGGGATCCCCCAGGCATGGACGTGGAACATGGGAGTGATGGGCAGATACACGTCATCTGAGCGGAACCGGCCGATTGTCTGATAAGAGCCTGCGGCGACGGAAACCGAAAGTGTATGAAGCACCAGTTGGCGATGAGAAAAATGCACACCTTTCGGCAGCCCCGTGGTTCCGGTGGTATAAAATGTCGTGGCTTTTGTGTTTTCATCCAGATCGGGGAATTCGAAGGATTCGGACGCGGATGCCAGCATATCCTCGTATTCCGTATCAACCTTCAGTTTTGTGTCCGGTCTGGCACCATCCTCGGATATCAGCACGATATTTTCAACAGTGTAAAGTTTCTCCCGTATGCCTTCCAGGATGGGGAAAAAATCGGAATTGATCATGACCGTCTTTGCTTCCGCATGGTTGATGGTATAGACGATCTGATCAGCAGACAATCTCCAGTTTACCGTCTGGAGAACCGCGCCCATCATCGGGATGGCAAAAAAGCATTCGAGATACCGGTGACTGTCATAGTCAAAAACAGCAATGGTATCTCCCTGCTTTATACCAAGTTCTTTCAATCCGTTTGCCAGTCTGCTGACACGCCCGCCGAATGCACTGTAGGTGTAGCGCATTTTATCCCTGTAAACGATTTCCTGATCCGGGGAATAGATCAGGGGAGTATCCAGCAGTTTTTTGATGATTAAAGGGTAATCATAATGCTCGCCCGGTGAATAAGCTTTCTCTGACATAATTTTCTCCTGTTAACACATTTTTAAGTTTTTTATAGAACTATTTAAAATAAAAATAAAAAATAATGCTTTCATTTAATGAAAAATTCTGATATATATACTTAAAACTTT
>JAUCGG010000128.1 GCA_030378015.1 Desulfococcaceae bacterium HSG8 | reverse complement strand
CGGTAATGCATTCCTTGGTAACGAAAATCCTACTTTTTGGGAATGCGCCCGGTAGTGACGGGATATTCCACTTTTAAAACAGGAGAGTATCCTGCAAAAACAGTGATGAATGAGAGCCAGAGTGCTGAGATATTCAGGGCGCTGAATGAGATTCATCACTGCTTGTGCAGAAGGAGATCAGAATGCAAATAAAATTTTATTATGAGTAACAGTTCTGTTCTGCCCTCCGTGATTTATAAAGACGCAGACGTAAACGACGATAACCGGCTTGGCTCTGAGGAGGCGATATATATCCTGCGAAGTATGTCGAGGTAAGTTTACTCGTTCCCAGGCTTCGGCGTGAGCTCAGTCGAACGGCTCTGCCCGGGAATGCCTAAATCAGAGGCTCCGCCTCCGCTATTGTAAATGAGGCAGAACCTCGTAACGAACCATTAAAAGGACTGATTTTGTCCCTGAAAAATATACGGATCGGAGATGTTGCTCCCGATAACTCCGAAATCCTTCTTGTTTGTCTGCACGGATTAGCGATAAGAAAGGCATGATGATGGTAAAACCATCAAAGCCCGGTGCTAAGTGCTCCGTTTCAGAAATAATGTCCGGGTTAAATTCAGCGGAGTGCAAAGCTTGCTTTGCGCCAGCCCGAGCGTAAGCCGGGATTCCTGCAAAGCACTCCGTGTTCGGAAAGTTTCTGTACAACCCGGACATTAATTTTGAAACAGAGCACTAAGGAAAAATCTTCCGACTTTCCTGACTGGGCAGGTAAATATCCGAGAGAACCTGATGAAAATTGTAAAAACTATGCAAAGAGAATACTTAAAGAAAAGTACGGAGAATGTGATCCCAGATCAGATAAAAGAGGCCCCCGCTCAGAATACAGCAAGATTAAAAAAGCTTGTGAACGGGGAGGATTATCGTCATAAACGATGAAGTTTGCAGGAGGATATCATGGGTGAATTATTATCTGAAAACAAAGCGGAGATGTATCCTTATGCCTATATTTTCCAAAAGAGGAAAACCGTACTTATCTGGCAGACAAACGGTGAGGACACATTCAGGCTTGATTCGGAAAACCGTCTGATTTCCGCTCAGACAGTCGAAGAATTAAAGCGTATTCTCGGAAAAGATGCTGACAGCGTAGAATGGTCGGAATCCGCTGAAATCAGTTTTGATAAATTTCGGACTGCTTTGAGAAATCTGAGGCATGACAGAGCTTCTTCCGAAAAGACCTGCAGCCTGTTATTGGACGGATGGAATTTTTTGGAAGATATGGCCCGGACATTCGGACTTGACAGTGAAACGGAAAAACTTCGGACTCCTTCACTGAACAGGGCTTACGACAAACTGCTTTACGGAAACAATCTTCCTCCGATGACACCCGAAGGACGCTCATATCATCCGCTTTGGACCTCGGAGGAAATATCCGCGCTTCGCAAAGCGTTTAAAAGAATATTGAATCTGTTCATAAAAAAGGGAGCTTTCAAAGAAGCCTCAGTCCCGGGCTGCAGCATATCACAAGATAAACCAGACTGGTTTGAGAGTCATATCACCGTCTGACTCGTTCCCAAGCTCTGGATAGACAGAGCCTGGAACGAGAATTTCCTACTTTGTGGAAATGCGCCCGGTCGTGACAGGATATCCCGTTCAGACTTTAAAAACAGGAGATCAGAATGCAAATAAAAAATTATAAGATCAGTCATGCTGTCATGACATTATTTTGTATAATATTTGCGGCTTGTGTATCTGAAACAGATGCCGCAGATCGCATACATGAGCTGGCAAATATCATGGAAGCCCCGGAATGGACATGCCGGGAAGCCAAATATCATCTGAAAAGAACCGACGCGAATACGGAGGGCTTCGGTACAGACGTGACATATAATCTCAGCGTTGAGAAAACTGCTGAAGGTGGTTCAAAAACCCAGAGGAACATCAGAGACTTTTTACTTACCTCATTACGGGCGCGGAAATCGCCTGTTATTGCTGATGTGTCCGCAGAACCCAATATTTTGTATTGCTGCGATAATACTGCAACACTGCGGGCCGGCGTAACTCCTGGAAGAAATGATCCCGATATCAGCCGGGTATGGGCGCAAATCTATGCACCCGGACTTTCCGAACCGGCAGAAATTGAACTTGAAGATGCTGACGGTGACGGGATCTATGAAAATGTTTACGAAGGGTTTACCACTAGCGGAGACTATATTATTCTGATTTTGGCATCTGACAGTCTGGGAGAGAGTTATGAACAGACCGCTGTTACCGTTACCTGCTCAACGGACGCGTATGAAGAAGATGATTCTTTTGATCAGGCAGGTGTTATTCTGGTAAATGATGAAAACCTGCAATGCCATAATTTCAACGATGAGGGTGATGAAGACTGGGTAAAATTTTACGGGATATCCGGGATGCATTATAAGATCAGGGTAAAAAAAACTTACCCGGTTTATATCGGAATTTATGATACTGAGGGCTATATACTTGATAATATAATGATGAATAACGATGTCGAGTATGAATATTTCATATGGGAGTGTCGGGAAGACGATGTATATTATGTGAGAGTGATGAGTGAAGATCCGTATTTATGGGGCGAATATACAGCATATGAAATTGATATAGTTATGCCAATTTATCTTCCCGATAAGATTGAAGGCAAAGTCACCGACACTGTTACCGGAGAACCCGTTAAAGAGGCAGGAATCAAAGCTGAAGGCAATTTCAGCAACGGGAGTGTCGGCAACCTCAGCAAAGATGACGGGACTTATTTTATCCCATGTTCTTATTATGAGGATAACGATAATTACACTTTCCTGATAACCGCCGAAGTTGAAGGATATATTGTCTTTGAAACTTCCCTGACGTTTGAAGCCCAGACAGGATCGCTTATTACTTTTGATATCCCCATGACTCCCCTGGTCAGAGGCGATCTCAACGGGGATGGCATTGTAAATCTGAGAGACGCGATTTCAGCTTTGCAGATTATGAGTAACAGTTCTGTGCTGCCCTCCGTGATTTATAAAGACGCAGATGTAAACGATGATAACCGGCTCGGCTCGGAGGAGGCGATATATATCCTGAGAAGCATGTCGAGGTAAGTTCACTCGTTCCCTGGGAATGCATCCTGCAAGGCTCTGCCTTGCGGGGTATTCCGCTCAACTCACCGGTTTTAACCTTAAATACGAGGCAGAGCCTCTGTAAATGCGTTCCCAGGCAGAGCCTGGGAACGAGAATTCCCTACTAAGTGTGCATCCTCACGCCTCGGGGCAACATCGTATGGGTGATGAGGTGAACTTCACTCTTCCATGAGGAATAAAATAAGAAGATGATTATGAATACAAAACAATTAATTCTGCATACTCTGATTATTATATTGGCCTTTTGTTACTTTTCAGGCATTGCTGCCGGATTTGACACCGGCAAACCTTGTTCCCAGGCAGAATCTCCTTCTTCGGTAAACGGTGCGGGCAGCACTTTTGAGATCAAATATACATGCTATGATACCTATGGCGACGAAGTATGCGGAAGCGACTCATCCGGCAGCGGGCTTTACAGGGTAGACCTTTATGTGAAGGCACCCGGCCATACAGAGTATGATCTCGCGGGTGTTGATATCGAAGATGCCATTGACGGATCGCTTCCATATATAGCTAGTGATACAGGCGAATATTTCTTCTATACTCTGGCAATGGACATGGCGACCAATATCGAAGAACCGCCTCTCCGGGGATATGATACGAAAACCGTGTGTGTCCCCGACTTTCCAGGTTACTTCATTCTGGCTGTGGGGTCTGTTTACGGAGAGGAGGGCATCGAAGCCCATACGCTGACGGGCAATAATGTTTACAGTCATCTGATTAACCGGGGATTCGTACCGGACAATATCAGATACTTCAATCCCAACCCCGAGACGCAGACCGGCGAGGAGGATTACAGCGAAATCGGCTACCAGTGGGCCATGCGGGAGGCAGTCACCCAATGGGCACCGGATCAGATGAAAAAGGCTCCCGGCCCCCTTTATATCACCCTCATAAATCACGGCTTACCTGACATGTTTCACCTTACCGGAATCACGCCGCTTTATGCAAGGGAGTTGGACGCATGGCTGGATGAGCTGCAGGAAAATCTCCGTACTGAAAATATTGAGCAGCCGATTGTGATCATTATCGGTGCTTCCTACTCTGGAAGTTTCATTGACAACCTGTCCGACCCGGGCCGCATTATCATAACCAGCGCTGCTGATGATGAACCTTCATACCGGGGTACTCGTGATCTGTATGATGTCCGGGACGGCGAGTTTTTTACCAGTGCCCTGTTCAACGAGCTGAGTATGGGGAACAATCTCAGAACAAGCTTTGAAAGGGCAGTTGAACAGACAGAGGCATACACGGACAGTGGGAAAAGCGACAGACCGCTCCCTTATTCCGACACTGCAAAGCAGCATCCCCTTCTGGACGATAACGGAGATGGCGCGGGTACCAATGATTTCTCTGCTGGTAGTGACGGAGGCGAGGCTGAATATGTTTTCCTGGGTCGGGAATCCGATAACCCCGGACCGGTGATGGTGACAGAAGCCGGCACAATTCCTTCGAATTTGAGCGACTCCGACAACCAGGCACTTCTGTGGGTCCAGGTGAGTGATACGGAGCGGGCCCAGGCAGTCTGGGTCGATATCCGGGAGCCTGGCATGATCCTTGAGGATAGCGAAGGTCAGCAGGTGCTGAACTTGGGCGGCATTTTTCTTCATCGGAACGATGCTGAAAACCGATACGAGGCTGTGTATTCCGAATTTTCGCTTTTTGGCGAACATACCCTCTTCTTTTACGCACAAGATATCACCGGCATCATATCTCCCTTTGAAAAGAAATATTTATATAAAATCCCGAAAGGTGATATTAACAAGGATGGCAATGCTGATGTGGCCGATGCCATTTCGGGACTGAGACTCCTTTGCAATGCCGATATAAGCGGGATGAGTATTTCAACTCATGCTGATGTGAACGGGGATGGTAAGATCGGTTTTTCTGAGGTGATCTTTGTTTTGCAAAACGCTGCGGAATTATGATATAAAAACCAGACTTTACAAAGAACCTCCTGTAATCCGGATTATTCATGTTCTTATTATATAAGGATAAGGATAATTACACTTTCCGGATAACCGCCGAAGCTGAAGGATATGTTGTCTTTGAAACTTCCCTGACGTTTGAAGCCCAGACAGGATCGCTTATTACTTTTGATATCCCCATGACTCCCCTGGTCAGAGGCGATCTAAACAGGGATGGCATTGTAAATCTGAGAGACGCGATTTCAGCTTTGCAGATTATGAGTAACAGTTCTGTGCTGCCTTCCGTGATTTATAAAGACGCAGATGTAAACGATGATAACCGGCTTGGCTCGGAGGAGGCGATATATATCCTGCGAAGCATGTCGAGGTAAAAACTGGAGTATGACCCAAAAAACACATATCCCCTTGTCATTCGGCCTGTTCATCTGCTTCTCCCTGGCCATATCACTCTGGCTTGTTCCGGTCCCTTCGGAGCAACCCGTACCGGACGAGACTCCCGCCTTTCCCTGGTCTCCCCTTTCCCCGGGCAGGGAAAAAAATCCGGAAAAAGCTTTCCGAACCCTCATGCGTCTTCAGCCCTGGGGCGGTGAAAATGCTGATTCCGAAGCCTCAGCCCCTGTATCCTGGGGTCTGAAGGGCCTGGTCAGTATTTCCGGGGAACGGTTTGCTTTGATAGAAACAGGTGATAACAGGGTTCACAGGTACGCGTGCGGAGACATCCTTCCGGATGGCGGAATACTTCACGCAGTCGGTGAGGATTTTGTCAAAGTTCGTATTGGCGAGGACACCCGTGTGATAAGGTTATATTCAAAGTGAAAAAACTGGCGAAAAATAAACCGGATATCAGACCGAACATCAGATTTCGCAGGTCTTATTCTCGTTCCCAGGCTCTGCTTGGGAATGCATCCAGAGAGGCTCTGCCTCGTGTAAAAGCAGCGGGTTAAGTGAAATGTCTCGCAAGGCAGAGCCTTGCGGAATGCATTCCCAAGTGGAGCCTGTGAACGAGTAACATATTGAATTTTATACAGCTTACTTTTTGGGGATACGCCTGATAATAACAAAACGTGAAACAAGGTAAGGTTCGGAGTCGGATTTTATAATTTCTTATACAATACAATGAAAAAACTGGTAAAAAATAAACCGGATATGGGGCCGGACATAATACCGAACATCAGACCTGCGAGGTTTCAAAAACGACTCGACAGAGCTTGCCGAAGTCCTCGCAGGTCTTCGAAAGCCGAAAAATTTCTGTGCATCGGAGCCTGCCTCTGCCTTGCCCTGCTGCTCTCAGCCTGCGCCATTCATGACCCGGTTTTACAGGATGGTCTGCGAAAACACAGGATAAAAATCCCCGCCCCCCTGCGCGAACCAGCCTCTTCCGGTGATACAGGATCACAATCCCAAGGATTTGAATCACTTCCTGCAAAGCCAGACAAAGGGCAAGAAAAAATTCGTTTCAAATCAACCCCGGGTGTCCCTCTCACCTCGGCAGATAAGCCTGGGCTGTCGAAACCAGGCCAGACGAAATTTCCAGGCGAACCGGTTACTGTCAATTTTGATGCCCTGCCCCTGCCAGCTTTTATTAATGAGGTTTATGGCAATATTCTTAAAACCCCCTTTGAAATTGCTTCATCCCTGCGGAATAAACAGGATATGGTTACGCTTCGGGCAGAGACTCCCCTTTCCCCCTCGGAACTGGACGCGCTTGCCAGACAGGTACTCGGAAACTACGGGGTGAAAGCAGAACCCCAGGGAGAGGTACTGCGATTTATCCCGGGCAGGGCAACAGGTTTCAGCGAGCCTCCCCTCCTGATCAGCGGCCGAACCCTGCCCGAAGTGCCGGTTTCCCATCGCCCGGTTTTTCAACTGGTTCCCCTAAGGGTGGTGCGGAATGTTCACGTTGCAGGATGGCTGAGACAGGCTTATAAAGGCCAGAAACTGGAGATATTCGAAGATCCGGAGCGAAATGCCGTGCTGCTCATGGGCGCACCATCTGTCGCAGCCCAGGCATTGAAAGCCGTTCGTCTGCTGGATCAGCCATATATGCGGGGCCGTTACAGCGTTCGCATCGAGCCTGTTTTCCTCAGCGCGGAGGAACTTGCAAAACTGCTCACAGAGGTGCTGAATTCCGAAGGATATTCCGCAACCCTGAGACCGCCTATGGGCAGCATCATTATCCTGCCGGTTCCGGCAGTAAACGCTGTGCTGGTATTCGCGGCAGATGCCTCTGTGCTGGGGCATGTCAGGGAGTGGGCCAGAACCCTGGATCATCCCGGGCAGAAAACCGAACCCCGGGACGGATTTTTCTATTACCAGGTGCGTAACACCCGCGCCGCAGAACTTGTGAAGATGCTGGATACAATGCTGACCCGCCCAGAACCCGCCGCGTCCGCGGGAGAGAAAAAACCGCGCCCGGCAATGAGCGGTCTGCTGGCAGATGATGTCCGTAACGGCATCATCTTCAGGGGGAAACATGAAACCTGGGAGCAATTGCTGCCGCTTATTCATGACATGGATCACCCTGCCCGGATGGTGCTTATCGAGGTTATCGTCGCGGAAGTCACCCTCAATGCACAGGAAGAGTTGGGAATCGAGTGGATATTTAAGAAAGCAGACATAGGAGAACTGGGCGGAACCATCGGTACGCTTGCAGGGATGGGAATCGGCGCAAAGGGCCTGACCTACACCATTGATAATGCAGGGCAGACCCGTGCCATCCTCAACGCATTTGCTGCTGACAGCAGGGTGAGCATCTTATCCACCCCGAGAATTATGGTCAGAAGCGGGAACAACGCCACCATTGATGTAGGCACCGAGGTTCCCATAATTACCAGTCAGAGTACTTCCCCGGATTTGCAGCAGAACGGGAGCAGTGCCATTCTCCAGGAAATCCAGTATCGGAAAACCGGCATTCTGCTCAATGTCAGCCCTGTGGTTCATTCCGGAAACCGCATTGACCTTGAAATCACCCAGGAAGTCAGCGAGTCAAAACCCAACACAACCACTAACATATCCAGCCCCAATATCCTTACCCGCAAAATTTCCACCAGTCTGACCCTTGAAGACGGGGGTTCCGTATTACTGGGAGGGCTGATATCTTCAAGCACCAACCGCGGGTATTCCGGTGTGCCTGTACTGAGTAGCATACCGATCATAGGGAGATTGTTCCGGGTGGAAAGGGAAACCGAAGACCGCACCGAACTGATCATGCTGATTATCCCCTATATTATTGACAGCAGCCGGGACGCTGAGGCAATCACCGAGTCCTTCCAGGAGCGGCTGCGCCAATTGAAATGAAACGTGAAACGTGAAACGTGAAACGTGAAACGTGATGCGTGATGCGTGATGCATGCCCGCGGATATCCGGGGTTTCGGAAACCTCGGAGGTCTTTGCTGACGAGGTTCCGAGTGATCACCAGACCTCCGAGGTTTTGATGATAACCGGGTCCGCTGAGAATCCGGAAACCTCGGAGGTCTTTCCTGATGAGGTTCCGGGTGATCACCAGACCTCCGAGGTTTTGACGATAACCGGACCCGCTCAGAATCCGGAAACCTCGGAGGTCTTTGCTGACGAGGTTCCGGGCGATCACCAGACCTCCGAGGTTTTGATGATAACAGGGACCGCCCAGAATCCGGAAACCTCGGAGGTCTTTGCTGACGAGGTTCCGGGCGATCACCAGACCTCCGAGGTTTTGACGATAACAGGGACCGCCCAGAATCCGGAAACCTCGGAGGTCTTTTTTTCTGATGAGGTTCTGGCTGATCACCACCTGAACCTCGTTCCCGAACTCCGTTTGGGAACAAGACCATCTGACCATCAAAGCTTGCTTGCGAGTTCATTTCATTTGTTTTCATTAATATACAGCAAGAATCAGCTTTTTTTCAAGCAAGTATTGAAATCAGCATCCCTTTATGCTATTCGTTCAATCAGGCCTTTTTCATCACGGATTGTTTTTATCCGTCCGTTAATCAATAAACCCGATCAGTCAGGTGACAATAACCAATGAATTTTGCTTCGATTGCATATGTCATGGGAACATTATTGCTCGTTACAGGCGGTTCGATTATTTTGCCCGTTATTTGTTCCTTATGTTACAATAACGAGGGTGATTTATTCTCACTGCTGGTTTCCGGAGCCATAATGCTTGTCATGGGCCTGCCATTATGGTGGTTTTTTCGCAAAAACCAGGAACTAAACATCAAGGATGCGTTTTTTATCGCGGTTTTCGGCTGGATAGTAATATCTGCGGTGTCTGCCCTTCCGTTCATGATTCACGGATCAATTCCGTCATTTACAGACGCTTTTTTCGAAATGATGTCCGGTTATACTACCAGCGGAGCCACAATCCTCACTGACATCGAAGTCGTGCCCCACGGGCTGTTGTTCTGGCGCAGCCAGACCCATCTGCTCGGGGGCATGGGATTTCTGACCCTGACCGTAATTTTTCTACCTCATGGCATGGGAGGTGTGAGAATATTCCGGGCTGAATCGAGTCCGGGACAGGTCATCACCAAGGAAAAATTTATGCCTCGCAACCGGGATACCATGATCTGGCTCTGGGGCATTTATTCCGCACTGAACATATTGCAGGTTATTTTTTTATACGGGGGCGGGATGTCTCTTTTCGATTCGTTATGCCACGCTTTCGGAACAGTATCAACGTCCGGATACTCCCCGTACAATGCCAGCGTGGGCCATTATAATGATGCCTATTTTGACTGGGTCATCATCGTATTCATGTTCCTGGGCGGCATGACCTTCATGCTGTTTTATCATATGATGAAACGCGAGTGGCATGTTTTAAAAATCAATACGGAATTCCGGTGGTATCTCGGATTCCTGCTGTTTTTTTGCGGGGGCACTTCCCTGATTTTATGGACAGAAAATACCTATCCGAATTTAACGGACTCAGTTCGTTATGCCACATTCCAGGTCGTGTCACTCCTAACCACCACGGGGTTTACCACGGCAGATTATGAACAGTGGCCCCAGGCGGCCCAGATGTTTCTTTATGCCGCGTGTTTTATCGGAGCCTGTGCCGGATCAACCACCAGCGGTATCAAGATTGTTCATTACGTCATCATCTGGAAATTCATGGTGTCATCCATAAAAAAAATTTTTCTTCAGCCCATGGCGATTATCTCGGTTCGGCTGAACCGCCGTCCTGTGGAACCGCTCACAGTCAACCTTGCGATCTGCTATTTCATCGTGAATATATTCCTCATATTAGGAGGAGGATGTTTCATGGTACTGGTGGATGACATGGACTACGTGACCGGCATGAGCTCCGTAATCGCCACGCTCATGAATATCGGCCCGGGGTTCGGAACCATCGGCCCTTCGGAGAACTATGCTCATATTTCTACAGCCGGCAAGTGGTTTTTATCTTATAATATGCTGGTGGGACGCTTGGAGATGTTTTCCGCGCTGGTTATTTTTTATCCTTCATTTTGGAAAAAATAATAAATAATAAGGAGTTTCCCAAGAAATAAAACGCTGATTATAACGGATTTAGGGGAGGCTCCGGGCCGTCATTCCGAGGAAAATCAATTTTAACCCGGAATCCACTGTGATTCCTGGTTTTTATCTCCTCATGCCTGAACTGAGCGATTTTTAAGAATCTCCCGCTATATGTTCGGGTGCCCACCTATTACACATGCCCGGCAATCCCCCGCTAGCAGCGGGTATTTTATTTCTTGGGAAATCCCTAATGAGTATTTCAACGCTTGATTTGCAAGCCTTCAGCAGTTTTTATTGCAGTTCACTCACAAAACAGGCTTTGAACTCCGTCTTAATCTTTTAAGCAGGGTTCGGACATTCAACTGGTGCCACAAACTGTTCTGCTTCCAGAAGACGTTCAGTTTTTTGCGTAATGGCAGAGGAAGTACTTCCGGTTTAATTGGTTCGCCAAAAGCATCTCTTACAGATTTGCAGTACCACTTTAATTCCCGGTATTGAATCGCCCGGAAAAGCCCCATGCAGAGGCGGGAAGCAATCAGATAGGCCGCTGGCGGAAATGGAAAATAATGGCGGATAATCCATATGGTATTACGAGTGGGAAAATAAACTCGCCGCCAGCCTGCCCGGCCTGCCGGGGATTCCCGATGCACAACGCGGCAAAGCGGATCGTAATGTATCCCGAATCCCTTCCGCATCAGCCGAATCGCGACCTCAATTTCATTCTGATACAGAAAAAAGCGGTCTGGAAACCAGCCGATGCTTTCAAACAGATCGCGGCGGATCGCGAACCCGCATCCGACAAATGCCAGGGAAGGCCCCGGGAAATCCGTTTCCGCCAGATGCCATGTGCGTACTGGCTGATTGTCAGGAGATTCAATGCGGCAGGCCACCGCGCCCACACCCGGACGTGCATCCAGGCATGCAATGACCCGATCCAATGTTGCACTGTCATGAGGATGCGAATCATCATCCAGGACCAGCACATATTTTCCTCTTGTCAATCTGAATCCTTCATTCAGACCCGCGATCCCCGTATTTTGTCCCAGATTTACCACTGTCAGCCAATGTTCCTGGGTTCGGAGATAGGCTCGGGTGCCATCAGATGATCCGTTATTGACCGCAATCACCTCAGTATCTTCACGCTCCTCCACAAGAGGTTGCAGATGTTCCGCCGTCTCCCGTGTCTCTGCCAGGCGATTATAATTCAGGAAGACGATACTCAGGATTGTCTGTTGTCCGTTGTCCGTTGTCCGCTGCGTCTTCATCGCTTTCCTCCTGAAGGGTGGTCGCTGTTGACAATTTGCGGATACCACAAGGTCAGTTCTTCAGCCGAGGCCAGCACCCGGTTGATAAATTCAACGCCTTGCATGAAAGAATGATCCATATTCCCCACCTCGTAGCGCCATCCTCCGAACCGGCCCCTGGAATAAATTCCTTTTTCCTCCAGATATTTCAGGACTCGAAACAGCAGGGGATTCCGTTCCAGGCTTGGTGTCGGATAACCTTTCTCAACAAAATGATGCCAGGTGTGAGTGACCTGATTTCGGCTTGATAAAAGACCGGTATTCAGCGCTCCGTCAATAACATCACTTTCTATTTGATCTCTTTCCACTTTTTTGACAGTGCTCTCACTCACTTCGCACATAATGGACCACTGATTCTTTATATCCGGGACATTATTGGGTGAATAGTTGCTGAAAACTGTCACCCGGTAAAACGGACAGTTGTCTTCCGGGAAGTATATCCAGCATTTTGTTGCCAGGTAATCCGGCGGATTTCCTTTCAGCCCGAGGCCCACGACATGTGTTGAAGAATGCCTGAGATTTGAAATCGGGAAATGAGAAAGAGGGAATTCAGGTTCGGAATTCCGAATGATTTCTGTCAGGGGGATAGTGGTCAGCAGGACATCATATTCCTCGCTGGTTCCGTCTGTAAACGAGACGTGTCTGTTATCAGCGGAGATGGCTGCCAGTTCTTTGTTCAGATGAATTTTTTCCTGGGGAAGCCTTTGGGATAATGTTCTCCATATATTGCCCGTGCCGCGGTGAAGGGGAAAGCGGAACATCGCATTGGGGCCCCAGGAAATCTCATCTTTCTGAAAAACAGCATTTTTCAGCACACGCCTGATATCCGTGGGAGCCACCCTGTCGCCGACCCATGACCAATCCAGTTGCTCCGGAGGATATGCCCATACTTTGTAATTATAGGGCCTCAGAAACCATCTGGCGAGACCTTTTCCAAATGTTGCATCTATCCATTCCCCGAAATGTGCGGGGGCTTTTTTCTGTCTGTTTTCCCATATATCAATCATGCCTTCAAGGCACTCCCAGTAAATTTCCTTTGGAAGATGACGGATATTGTTTTGCAAGGGATAGGGGATAAAACGATCCTGCATCCTTATCCATGCCTCCCGCTCATGAAAAACCCATCCATCTTCCTTTCCCAAAAGGCTGTCCATCACCTGATCAAAATATGTGTAGTGACTGAAAAGAACATGCCCCCCTACATCCCACCAGAATCCTTCACTGTCCTGAAAGGATGCGGACAGGCCCCCCCAGTAATCTTTTTTCTCAAAAAGGAGCCAGTTCTCATGCCCCAGTTCTGTCAGACGCCACGCGGCTCCCAAGCCGCATGGTCCGCCTCCGATAATTATAATTTTCATAGAGTGAAAAGTGCCCTGTGCATAATTAATTAATTATGAAAACGGAGGGCATGTCGCCGACATGCCCTACAGGAGCAGGAAGTAAGTAAGGGGACTCCAAATAAATAAAATACCCGATTCCGGAAAATGTAGGGTGGGTGGAGCGCTAGCGTAACCCACCATCTTTGTTGGCGAATGATATGATGGTGGGTTACGCTTCGCTCCGCCACCCTACATTTTCGGGTATTTTATTTTTGGGGAAATCCCTAAGTAAGTAACTTCTCATTCCCGGATGGGATATCCATATCAAAATTGCCAAAGTAGGACTTTGGCATTCCTCTTTCAGTTTATTTAAATAAATTTAACTGGTTATTTTTAAAATCCCTATTTCTGCTTTCTGACATGCCGTCATGCCGTCATGCCGGGACCGCATGGTTCCGAGTCGGCATGATCAGAATAGAATAGCCGTATTCCTGTAATATGTCGGCGGTTCTCTCGCTTGCCATGTCCATTAACTCAAATTCCCGTTCCTCCTCCGGAGCAGTGATATTAAGCCATAGATCACCCGGGTCTTCCGGGCTTGGAGCCACGTCAATCAGTTCGATTTCCGGAAATTTTACTTTAAGCCTCTTAAAAAATTCTTCTGTCAGTTCCTGTTGTTTAAAGTTCATCATGGGTAAACTCTTTTTTGACGGTTGTGACAAATTCCTCAGCTTTGGTCAGTTGTCTTGACGCTGCTTTCCGGCTGAGAGATTCAGATTTGTAATCAGCACGGTTTCTTACGGACAACAGATCGGGCAAATAAGATATCAGGCGCCCAGGATAAATCTTGCGTTTCTGGATAAACTCTCCGTTAAAATTTGCCTGAACCCAGCTATGGCTGTTTTTCTCATTTTTGACCCCCTGTGATACAAGCCTCGAAACTGCTATTTGGAAAGCCGCGTAATACGCCCGGTTTGCAGAAGCGTTGTATAATTTTTGGTCAGATAAAATCTGGGCGGCTTTCAGATTTTCCTGTGCTTTTTGAAAAAATTCGGTTATCACTTTCGTTTCCGATCTGTAATATGTATATTAATCAGCATAATATCAATGGATAATCCATAGCACAAAACTGCCAAAAAAGAAACCGGGTTTTTCGGAAAAAACCCGGTTTCTTTTCTGTTTAATAACTTAAAGGCTGATCGTCTTATCTTGGTCATTCCGATTCCCTCTGGAATTACAGCAACTTTCATCTTTCGTTGTGACCGTCATGGCATGGAAGTTCCCCCACCTTTCATTGTGACCGTCCGGTCATGTAAGTTCCCCGGAATGACATCGAAAGAAAACAGCATCCTGACATAATAATTTCAGCATGTTGCACCCTCTCTATTTTCTGACGATGCTTTATAATTAGGATATCCCGAAGTAGAACACTACCATATGATGATCCTTTGTTCGGAAATATGAAAATACGGCAATCTGCAATTTCCAAAAAGTTATAATATTATCAGATTGTTAAAAACAACAACATATCGAATCTGTATAAAAATGAATTAAAATCGGTTCTTATAATATGGCGAATCGGTAAACGCCTGCCAGACAAGGCTTTACAGATTAGGATTAAAATTTTCTATTCAAATAAGTTTAACTGTTTTTTTTCAATGCCGGTAGTTCTGCTTTCTGACATGCCATCATGTCGTGCCGCGGCGCAGGCTTCTCCCCAGCTTGCAAAATAATCATCATAATATCGAATCGGATAGTTGCCATGCGTTACCATTTCATCACGGGCTGGCAGTCTGTGTAAAATTTTTGCCACACGTCTCACGTCTAACTGCAAAGTCTTTTTCGGTACCTCATACCGTTGTGCCGGCATTCTTTCAACAGTGCTGTTTTTTTCAGTCAGTTTTCGTTTTACTTTTCTGAACGGATCAATGCCCATTTCTATCTCTTCATGCCGGGATGCCGCAATAGAATGATATTTTTCCGATAATTCTATCCCGATATATTTCCGGTTCAACTGGTGTGCTGCCAGAGTTGTTGTGCCTGCTCCGTTAAAACAATCCAATATAATTTCATTAGGTTTGGTAAATACAGAGATTAAGCGGTACATCAGTTGCGGAGGAAGCTGGCATGGATGATCAACTCGCCGGCTATTATGTTTTAACCGATGGATATCCCACCATAAATCAGTTAGCTGGCCGCGATCTTCTACCTGTTTTGTCTGCCGTGTTTTTATACATCGGCTTCGCAGGCAAAAACATTCTGCTAATGGCTTTAGCGGCTGAAAAGTTATTGCTGAACTGCGGATTTGAAAATTATCAGCGCAGCCCGTCAACCCGGGTAACGGGCGTGAATTACCTTTACTGAAACAGATAATTGCATAATGGGCCGGCATGATGAATCGGACGGGAAAAGACAGAGCATCCCAGACGATCCAGTTTTGAAATGTAAGTATTTTCTCCATATAGAGAAAATGCCTGACAGCCCAGAGAGGAATATTCAGAACAGCACAAGTCCTGCCCGGTTTCAGTACGCGCGCCAGTTCCCTGATCCATCTGTCACACCATTCAAAATATTCAGTTATTGATAAATCATCTGTATAGTTGTTATATTTTTTTTTCAGATTATAAGGCGGATCTGCAAAAGCGAAATCAACGCTGTTATCAGGGAGCTTATGCAGTTTTTCGAGAGCATCTCCTGATATTAATTTGCTACAGCTATCTTCCCGGGCAGTATGAGTAAACAACTGGTATTGGGTTCCGTATTCGATATGCTCCTCAGCGATTTCATCTTTATCGCCATCTCGTAAAGAGAAGTGCAGCTTTCGCCAGTCAAAAACAACAAGTTCTTTATAGCTCGGGATACCGAACATATCTGCAAACCGTTTAATAACATTATTCAAATCACCGTTAAGATCAGAAGGAATATCCCGCCATACATCGGATATGAGTGTTCCGTAAGAATTGTACGTATGTTTTTTACCGCCATAGTCTTTGGTTGTTTTATCGCACGCGGGGCAGTAGGTATATCTGATTCTTGTTTTTGTGTGTTTAAGTGATCCTTTATATTTTGTATAAACAAATGCTCCGAAATGATAGTTCGGTAACGCATTGTTTTCATATGAAGGTTTTGCATCCGGGCATTTAATGCTGATCCATAGCTGGTATTGCACGGATGCGGAAAGTCCTGCATGAGTATGGACCAGATCATTTGTTTCGCCAATGATTATCAAAGTTGATTCTGTTCCTAACTTATCAACGATGTTCTCCGATAAAAATTTATTCAATTGAATGATCGGGGACTCAGATGGCAGGATTATTAAGCATACATCATCAAGTCCCGTGATATGATTCAATGAGAAGTCTTCTTTATTTACTGAAAATTGTTTTATATTAAGACTGTTACAATTTTCTGAAAGATGTGTCATTTCAAATAACCTCTAATAAATTCACATAATACGTTAAGCTCTGAACGAAAAAAAGCTACTGTACAGTGACTGTATGAACACAACGTCATAAGGGCTGTTTCTCTCTGGAAATTTCCAGCACCGTCAATTACGTATGCCATTTTGTGGCCCAATGCCTCAATTTTGTTATATCGTGCCTGAGCCTGACCTGCTTTGCGTTCGATAACACTGTTCGTTGTAACTTGAAAAGTTATTTCTATTGCCACGTAATTATTGTTTTTTGAGATAACAATATCAAAATTGGTAGGACGATTTGCATGGTCATCAGTGTGGCTTACACCTGGGATGCCTTTATTTGAAGAAATATCCGCTTCTTTTATATTCAGATTCTTTCTCAGAAAAGTCTCGACAAACTTCTGGGCTAATTGCCCCAAGTTGTTGGACTTGGAGCCCATCGTTATACGGCTGACCCATATATAACGCTGCTTGATAAATTTTTGGCTCTCTGGTAATTCGTGTTAAAGCTTTTTTTCTTGTAAAACAATCTGTTATTATTTTTTACGGCTCTTTGCTGATTCATATTCATGTTCCTCATTGCCATTATGAATTAAGCAGGCAAAGAATATCGGATATCCGTCAGAATAAATTATTTATAACTTACTACATTATTTATA
>JAUCGG010000127.1 GCA_030378015.1 Desulfococcaceae bacterium HSG8 | reverse complement strand
GGGAATCTGTCTTACAAAAAAAGAAATGAAACCCTACGAAAAAAGAATTGAACGTTCAAGTTTATTGCCTAAATGGGATGTCATCATTAAGCCTTTAACTGGGTAGTTTATTTTATGGGAGATCCCTAACGGAATGACAATTCCCCTTATGAGTGAATTTCTGAGTTATCCGGAAGGGGATACGGATAACAACAAACAGGACTGTGAATTAAAGGCATTTCACAGACTGATGAAGCGTTTGAAAAAGGAGTTTCCCCGTCTGTCAATCATACTGCTGCCGGATGGTCTTTATGCCAATGGTCCTGTTATGGAGTTGTGCATGGAGAATAAATGGCAGTTCATGATTGTTCTGAAAGACAACTGCCTGCGCAGCGTGTGGGAAGAATTTAACCCGCTCAGGGAGCTTGAGGAAGGCAATAAGGTGAATAAGAAATGGGGAAACAGGAAACAGCATTTTAAATGGGTTAACGGGCTGGAATACTGGTATGGAGATAAAAATAAGCGCAGAATTGTGCTCCATGTGAAGAGACATGGGAACAAGTGAATAAAAATGCGGAGGTTGAAGTTAAAAACTCCCGTCATGCGTGGATTTCCAGCGAACCACTTACCCACAGTAATGTCCACGAACGCTGTAATCTGGGAGCACGCCACCGCTGGGGCATTGAGACTGGTATCCTTGTTGAAAAACGACATGGATACAACTACGAGCATTGTTTTCTTACAACCGGAACGCTATGAAAGGGTATCATTATCTGATGAAAACTGGTCATCTGTTCACCATCCTTGCTCAATATTCAGAATGTCTTATAAAAAAGGTAAAAACCTTGGGGTTTAATGGTTTTATCAGGTTTATTCGTGAAACGATTTCCAGTCCATGGCTGGATGAAGAAATGGTATTCAGGCGGCTGAACAGAAATTTTCAGCTCCGTCTGGCTTGAGTTTAATTTAATCGAAAATATATGAAATAGTAATAGTTGAGGGAGGAGTGTGTGCATATAGAGCAATATAATCATCGATAAGAACTTCTGAGGATAATTCAATATATAAATAGATACCTGAAGACTATTCAATATATGAATTAATCGTTAATAGCAAATTTTATCGTTTTAGGCTCTCAAATACCTGCTGGGTAAAAACTCATGCTTCAGCACTGATAAAATTCTTTTTTCCTTGCTGAAAAATCACTTCTGTGATAATATTAACCAATACCGTTCGGCGCAGTTTTTGCATGCACGGATAAAGAATCCCGACAGACATGAGTAAATATAACTATGTGTACTGAAGAACCTGTTGATTGGAGTCAACCAGACGGGACGCGTGAAACGCCAAGATGTTTTTGGGATCCTGGTCGTAAGTTGCTAAAGTCGATCAGAGAATATCAAAAGATCAATGATTCGAGAAATCCGTTTAACCTTCTGAGAAAAAAAATATGCGTGCTTCGCCATAGGTTTTGGACTATAGTAAGTGGAGCAGAAATTGTGGTGCTCTTCCGCTAATACTTTGATAATAAATAATCCGATAATTACAAAGAGTTGAAATATACCGAATTTTATTCCGAAAGGGAACAACATGCTGATTTTTCAACTTTCATAATCAGCCTGAAAGATAATCAAAGCATTAGCGGAAGAGCACCGAAATTGATCTTTCTTGTGAAATTGGTGCCGGCCTGTTAATTCCTCATCCTAACGGAATTGTTATTCATCCAAGATCAAAAATTGGTGCGAATTGTCTGATTTTTCAACAAGTCACCCTGGCAGGTCCAGTTGAGCTTGGGTTTCATGTTGATATTGGTGCCGGAGCAAAACTTTTGGGACCCTTGAAGGTAGATGATAATGCTCGCATCGGAGCTAATGCTGTTGTTACGAAGGATGTTAAAGCAGGAGTAACAGTGGCAGGGGTGCCGGCAAAGGAAATTGGATAACACAAATACGCTTGCTCATCAAGCTTGATGAACTGGCAAAATGAAGGATGCTGAATATATATCACCACTGAAGGGATTAAATAATGAGAATACTTTTGATTGCAGATAATTGTTCTATAAAAATGGGAGGAGAAGCGATATTAGCATACCATTACTTTAGGCTATTAAAAAAAAATAATAGAGATGTAAAATTATTAGTACATGGAAGAAATAAAGCGGAATTAAAGGAATTATTTTTAAAATATACAGAAGATATCTTTTATGTAGAAGACACAAAATTACAAGCTTGGTTGTGGAAAACCGGAAGTAACTTACCTCAAAGGGTTTCAGATGTAACTTTTTATTTTCTTATATCTTTGTTAACTAACATAAGAATGAAAATGAAAGCCAAAGAATTAGTTGAAAAGCATAATATTGATATTATACACCAACCAATACCTGTTTCACCAAAAGCTCCATCATTTATTTATAACCTAGGCTCTCCGGTTATAATTGGACCTATGAACGGAGGGATGGAGTTTCCAGAAGCGTTTAAAGGTATGGTTAAATTTGCTGAAAAAATATCTTATCGTATAGCTAAAGCTTTAGCAAATATAATGAATTTATTAATACCTGGAAAACGAAAAAGTGATCTTTTATTGTGTGCAAATGAGAGAACAAAAGATGCTCTCCCAAAGGCAATAAACAGAAATCAAGTAAAAATTCTTGTGGAAAACGGAGTTGATTTATCACTATGGGAAAAAAATAAAAGTGATAATCATTCAAATTCCTTAGAATTTACTTTCATAGGAAGATTGGTTGATTGGAAAGGTGTAGATTATCTATTAAAAGCATTTAAAATAGTAGCAGAAAAAACAAGCATAAAGCTAAATATTATTGGAGATGGAAGAGAAAAAAATTCGCTAGAAAATAAGGCTGTTAATTATAAAATAAGAGATAAGGTTAGGTTTTGGGGATTTGTTGACCAGAAAAAAATACCAGAAATATTAAAAAAATCAAGAGCCCTTATATTACCAAGCTTGTATGAGTGTGGCGGGGCTGTGATTTTAGAAGCTATGGCATTAGAGTTACCTGTTATTGCAACAAAATGGGGAGGACCCGTTGATTATTTGGATGAGGAATGCGGAATTTTAGTAGAACCTGATTCGAAAGAGGGATTCATAAATGGGTTAGCGGAAGCAATGAGGAAATTGGCTAACGATGAGGCATTAGCTAAAAAAATGGGCAAAAGCGGAAGGAAAAAAATAGAGGAATACTATGATTGGAATAAAAAAATAGAATTTATTATTAATTATTATAGAGATGTTTTTAAAAAACACCTATAATTTAAGTAGTTATGATGGATTGCTCCTTCAGCGTCAGAACTTATTTGATCAGTAGATGTAAGACGTTTTCTTTCTGTTTTCCGGGCAAATCTTTCGTTCCGAGATAGGTAAGATACATGATCGTCTTCCGCGCGCCTCGGATAAGCCAACGGCCATGGCCCGAAACAGTGTTCCGGTGCATTCCTGATCTCTGAAACTCTCGGCCTGTCTCAGTTTCCGTTTGACAATTTTCAGGAAATTATCTTATCGCCGGGATTTCCGATAAAATTCTCAGCATTTATCATAAACCCGTCCCTGTTGAAAGTAAGCTGAAGAGTTGTCCCGGATTCGCAGTCAGGATGACTTTTTCCTTTTTTAATCGGGCGCATATCGGGATCGCTGAGGGAAACGATCCTGTCTTTTATATGTTTCTCCCCCGCGATTTTCTGTTCGTTCTGTCCGTTAAAAACGGTCAGCAGCGTGAGAAGTTCCCGGGCTTTTTCTTTTTCGTGTTCCGGAGCCGTGAGATCAGCGACCTTCTCTCCGAATATCCGGAGAGATCCGGAGAAAATTATTGCGGAGGCAAGACGGAGAGAGCGGAATATCTCATCTCCGATAACGGCCGCGCCCTCTTCTCCGAACCGCTTCCGTATTTTGCAGAGAGCTGTGTGATGAATGAAGGTTTTCACATTTTCATCTGCAACATTGCAGAAATACTGAATATAACGGTTTTCTGCGACCCGGGATACGACCGGACGGTCACCGAGGCCGCGGAGTTTCCGAATAATAAAAACACCCGCGACAGTTCTGAGAGATTTGCCGCGGCATCCGTCTTTTTCGTCATAAAACGGGACAAGTCCGTTTATAATCTCCTGCCAGGGGATGATTTTCCGCAGGATAACGGGTTCGTTCGCCTGGTCGGCGATGGGCGTATTCACAAGTTAGGGGGGCAAACCGGCTCAAACAATTCGTCATAAGTTTTGTTCACCCAGGCAAGACGCAGGTGGAGCAAATTATTGAATCCGCTCTCGCTCCATCGCATTCCGACACATTTGAATCTTTGCTGTATGAGCCATTTGCAGGTACTCTCTACTATACCGCTACCGATCGGCAGTCCTAACTCCTTATACAGGTCATAATCAATAGACATTATCGGAAATAAGGAAATGCCCGTCAGATAAGCTTTTGTCTGTGTCACATTCTGTAACCGCTTAATTTTCGGTCATTCATAACGGCAGACATTATCAGAAAAACAAGTGTTGCAACGGGCAGCTTTTTGTGATAGTCATTTTTCCGCATTTGATCGGTATACCTTATTACTCAGGTTTCGCACCCCTGTGAATAGCCATATATCAGGGATTTTCGCAGATAATCGGTATCGGAAATCTGGCTTTTTTCGTTTTTATGGCAACCTGGAATCAGGTAGTTACACCCCGATGCGAATAAAAATTGAATCCGACAAATATTATCTTAGCATAAATATCTGTATTTATTTAATAAGATAGGCGTAAAACCTGAGCTTGTTATTATCAGAAATCAGGAGGAAATGAACGATGACCCGATACGAAGATGTGAAAAAGAATGAGAAACTTCTGATAGCACTGACCTCTCTGACGATTGCGGAATCTGAAGAACTCCTTGCCGTATGGGAGAGAGTGTGGGATGAGCAGGTGGCGACAAATCAGACAGAGGGCAGAGACAGAGAACGTGGCTTCGGAGGAGGACGCAAACCGGTACTGGAAAAGGATGAGGACAAGCTGCTGTTCATTCTGTGTTACTTTAAAACCTGCCCGCTTCAGATTGTCCCCGGTCACATGTTCGGAATGAGTCAGAGTCAGGCAAACGAGCGGATTCACAGGCCTGACGGAATTCTGAAAACGGCATTGGCGGAGATGGGCCATCTGCCGGAAAGAGACCCGGAGAAACTGGCGGAAACCCTGGCCGAAGACGGAGAAAGCAACCTCATTACTGACGGAGCGGACCGGAAAATACAACGGCCGAAAGACAATGAGAAACAGAAGGAATACTACAGCGGCAAGAAGAAGACACATACGGTGAAAAACAATGTGGTTGCGGGTGCGGAGGATCGGAAAGTGAAATATCTGAGCGGGACATGCGAAGGGAAAAAGAGTGATAAAAAGCTCTGTGATGAGGAAAATCTCACCTTCCCGGCGGAAGTGACACTTTACAAAGACAAGGGATTTCAGGGATACGAGCCGGAAGGAACGGAGACCAGGCAACCGAAGAAAAAGCCGAAAGGAGGAGAACTTTCCATAGATGAAGAGGTTGAAAACGCAGTAATATCAGGAATAAGAATTGTCGTTGAACACGTCATTTCGGGGATAAAAAGATGCCGCATAGTCAAAGATGTGTTCCGCAACACGAAGAGTAATTTCAACGATCTGGTGACGGAGATCGCTTGCGGGCTGCACAATCTCAGAACCAGCTACCGCTGAACCCTTAATTGTAAAGGTTTTCCTTATTTCCGATAATGTCTATTATAGAATGTTTTACGCATTACGAATTACGCATTACAAATTACGAATTACGCATTACAAATTACGAATTACGCATTACAAATTACGAATTACGCATTACGCATCACAAATTACGAATTACGCATCACAAATTACGCATCACGTTTCACGCATTAATGTGATTTTGCCCGTGTCCACGCCTCATCCATCAGACGATTTTTTTTGCCAAGATCCTTGGTGAAGCGGAGGGTTCCCATGATATCGGGCGTCGGATAAATCCCGGGATTTTTTATATCCTTCGGTGTAATGTAGTCCATAGATGCCATATTGGGGGTTGCGTACTGGTTGTAATTGGAAAGGTCCGCGCCCACCTTGGCATCCAGTATCCAGTTGATCCATTTGTGAGCCGCATCAGGGTTGGGGGCCTTGGCCGGGATACACATGAAGTCAACCCATATTTCGCTTCCCTCTTTGGGAACGGTGAAAGCCAGGATATCCGGTTTCTCAGTCACGGACTGTATGGCATCGCCATTGTAAACAACCGCGGCTGCGGCCAAACCTGCCACCACATCATTCTTGCCGCCTACCCCGGGTTTGAATCCCATACAGTTTTTCATTTTCTTGGTTTTTACCAACAGGTCGGCGGCTGCTTTCAGTTCAGCGGGTTCAACGCTGTTAAAATCATACCCGAGGTAAAGCAGCGATATCCCCATCATTTCACGAACCCCGTCAATGAGCCAGAAGGGGCCCGGAGATTTTTTCTCATCAAAAAGAACTGACCATGATTTGGCATCTTCATCCCTGATTCTGTCCTTCCGATACATAAGCCCCACAGTTCCCCACTGCCAGGCTACGGACAATTTGTTGCCCGGATCGTAAGCCGTTTCCTTGAAAAGCGGTTTCAGATTCTTCAGGTTCGGGAGTTTGCTGTGATCCAGCGGCTGAATAAGCTTCTGGTTGATCAGAACCGGTATGATATAGTCAGAAGGCACAATGATGTCATACTGACTCATTCCGCCGGCTTGGAGCTTGGCAACCATTTCCTCGTTGTTTTCGTAGATATCCAGCCTGACCTTTATTCCCGTTTTCTTTTCAAAAGCGGCCGGCATCGCTTCTTCATCCATATACTCGGACCAGATGAAAATCTTCAGTTCCTCGGCCGGGGCAATGGCCGGGAGCAAGAACGACAACAAAACAAATACCATGAACAGTCTGCGCATAATTTTCTCCTTTCTTTTAGGGTAAGATTAAAAAACTACATGGAAAAAGGATAAGAAAAGGAAAAGGATGTTATTCTCAGTAGATCGAAAACTTTTGCAACCAGTGGATTCCAATTTAAGATCAGGTAAAAAACATCCGCTTTTTAATTTTTCCTGGAATGACAGTATGTTATCCAAGGTCAGCATCCGTCATTCCGGGGAACTTACATGACCTGACGTCACAACGAATGATGAAAGTCCGCCGCGACTCCCCCTTTTTTAAAGGGGCCGAGGGATTTTTTATCGGGATTTTAACCCGGAATCCACTGTTTACAAGGTTAACCGGAAAGTTTTCGATCTACTGATTCTTTTCCTGTTCTCCGTTCTCCGTCCTATTTCTTCTCTCTTCCGAACAAATCCTTGCGGGTTAAGCGTTCAGTGCTGATGGCAATGATGACTGTAATGATCATAATGAGGGTTGATAACGCATGAATCTGCGGAGTTACGCCCCTGCGCACTGCGGCAAAAATGTAAAGGGGCAGGGTCTGGGATTCAGGGCCTGCTGTAAAAAAACTGATCACAAAGTCATCCAGTGACAGGGTGAAAGCCAGCATCGCACCGGCCACGATGCCCGGCATAAGCAACGGGAGTATAACCCGTCGCAGCAGGTACCAGTTGCCGGCAAACAGATCACGCGCGGCTTCTTCGACATCTCTGCCAATGGCAACGAGTCGGCTGCGAACCACGAGGGCGACAAATGCGATCTGGAAGGTGATGTGTCCGATGATCATGTTCAGAAGCCCAGGGTCGAATAAAGAAGAGACAACCCGCAGAAGCCCGAACGCGACAACAAGAGCAGCGGCCAAGATAATATCCGGAATGACTACCGGTATATGTAAAACGATATCAAGAAAATTCCGGGTTCTCTTTGACCACGGGAACCTGTCCATGCCGATAGCCAGCACAGTTCCGAGGATTGTGGCGAGAATTGTTGATATCACCGCCAGTAAAAGGGTATTCCAGGCTGCTTCCAATATCCGTTCATTGCTGAACAATCTGATATACCAGTCAAATGTGAATTCCTTCCAGACAAGACCGCGGCGGGCAGAATTAACTGAAAAAACGGCAACCCCCAGCAGGGGAAGGTAGAGAAAGCCCATGGTGAGCAGGGCCAGGGAAGTAATAATGGGATGTGTTCGTTTCATCTGTGGTCGGTTTCCTTGCTCCTGCGTCTGTATATCTGCAGGGTGATCATGGTCAGTACCATAAGGCCCATGCTGATGGCTGCTCCGAAAGGCCAGTCACGGCTGGCACCGAACTGCTGCTGGATAAGGTTTCCCACCAGCATGTATTTGGCACCGCCCAGCAGATCCGGGACAACAAACATACCCATGGCCGGTACAAAGGTCAGGATAACTCCCACGGACAATTCGGGCAGTGTCTGGGGCAGGATGGCCTGGCTGAAAACCCGTATCCGTGACGCATACAGATCCTGGGCAGCTTCCACCAGGGACCAGTCGAGTTTTTCCACGCTCGCGTAAAGCGGCAGGGTGACAAAGGGTAAAAACATGGATACCATACCTATATACACCGCAAACGCGTTGGGATAAAGCGGCGATCCCTCTGCAATGAACCCCAGGGAGGCTGCCAGTCTGGCAAAAGGCATCTCCGGCGCGAGGATCAGAAACCATGCATATGCCCGGATGACCATGTTGGTCCAAAAAGGAATGATCACAAGCGTCAGCCACAAGTAGCGGCTTCGTTCCTTCCGCGTTGCGATAAAAAAGCAGAGAGGATAGGAAAGAATGACCGATACCAGGGTCGTTATAAACGCAACCAGAACAGATCGCCATAAGATGAGCAGGTAATCAGATGTCCATCCGAACAGGCTGAACCCCATGAGACGTCTGTAGTTTTCAATGGTGTATTCCCATTCCAGTTGGCCGTAAGCCCCGCGTGTGGCAAAACTTACCGCCACCAGAACCAGTCCCGGAAGCACTAGGAAAACCATCAGCCAGAGCATACCGGGGGAAAGGAAAACCAGGCCCCGCCTCAGGAGACTTTTCCGGGTGGTCAGTTCTCCGTACCATATCATAATAAGTCTGTTTTTCATCTTTGCTACCCAAGCGTAATGCGTGATACGTAATGCGTAATGCGTGATACGTAATGCGTAATGCGTAATGCGTGATACGTAATGCGTGATGCGTAATGCGTGATACGTAATGCGTGATGCGTAATGCGTGATACGTAATGCGTGATGCGTGATGCGTGATGCGTGATGCGTGATGCGTGATGCGTGATGCGTGATGCGTGATGCGTGAAAATCTCAGAAAGTCTTGGGGTTTCACGTATTACGCATTACGCATTACTCATCTAACATCACGCATCACGTTTCACCCATCACGCATCATCCTCCAATACTGTCAGTTCATCGGCCGCGAGTTCCAGCCAGACTTCATCACCGGGTCTGAAGTGCCTGTAAGAACTGGTGCGGACCCGGAGCGGGCCGGGTTCTAACCAGAGGTCGAAACTGGTTCCCCGGTAGATAACTTCGCTGACCCTGGCTCTGACACCGTTTTCCCCTGGTTGTTTTTCCCCGATCCGAATCCATTCCGGCCGGATCGCCAGCAGGCCCCGGGTCCATGAAGGTTCTTCGTCCAGCCGGAGTATTCCGTATCGTGTATCTGCGCCCCCGGGAACCTTTTTAGCCTCAATCAGATTCGCGGCACCCAGGAACTCGGCAACAAACCTGGTTTTGGGGAAATCATACACTTCTTCAGGATGACCGTACTGAATCACTCGGCCCTCGTGCATAACTGCCAAGCGGTCGCTGCAAACCAGGGCCTCGGACTGATCATGGGTGACCATCAGAAAAGTTCTTCCAAGGCGGCGCTGGATGCGGCGCAGGTCTTCCTGAACCTTTGCCCGCAATTTGGCGTCAAGTGCTGACATAGGCTCGTCCAAAAGGAGGATTTCCGGCTCGTTGACGAGTGCCCGGGCCAGTGCGACGCGCTGCTTCTGACCACCGGAAAGTTGGTCAGGATAACGGTCTCCCATGTCCAGCAGTCCCAGCATTTCCAGGCGTTTTTCCACCCGCTCTGTAACTACTTCATCAGCAAACTTGCGGGAGCGAAGCCCGAAGGCCACATTCTCGAAAATGCTCAGATGGGGAAAAAGCGCATAACTCTGAAAAACCGTATTCACCTGTCTTTTGGTGGCAGGCAGCGATGTAATATCCTGTCCGCAAAGATTGATACGCCCGGTATCCGGCAGTTCCAGGCCTGCGATGATACGAAGCAAAGTGGTTTTACCACAGCCTGAAGGTCCGAGCAAGGTAAAAAATTCTCCGCTGCGAACCTCCAAGGTAACATCTTTGAGGACTTCCACATCTCCGAACCGTTTGTTGATGCCCTCGATAATCAATCCGCCTTTGTTTTCAGAAGTCATTATCTCACCACTGGTGAAGTTTTGAAGTATGAAGCATTAGCCTAGGATCATCTTCCGCGAAGCCGGATATATCGGTTTCAGCATTTCAGCCCCGCAGCCATCAGGCATTTTTCCACATATTCATGCAGTCCCGCTGGAACAGACTCTGTCCACTTGTATTCGTGATGGTGTTCATCCGGTCGGGGAGAAAATCGACAGGATATCGGTGTGGCAAGGAAGCAGATATTTACACTGTGGACAGGGATGTCCCTGGGGCCATCCGGAAAAATGGTCTCAGCAGTGTGAATCATCTCCCCGACGTGACAGTCAATCCCCACCTCTTCCCGGGCCTTGCGTCTTGCCGCCTCTCTCATTGTTTCGCCCTTGAACACTCTTCCCCCGGGCAGCCACCACTGATCTTTTGCCGGCGGTTCTTTCCGTCTGACCAAGAGTGCGGTGTTCTGAAACATAATGGCGATATCCACGCATACAATAGGCATATACATAAGGATAGCGTCATAAAGTTCCTCGGGAATAAATTTCGTGCAGGATTGGTTAGCAGTCATCAGGATGCAATTCCTGTTCTTCTGCATCAAGAACATCGCAGATATTTATTTCCAGCATCTTCAGACTGGCCAGAATCCGGGCAGTATTTCTGGCCAGGGCCGGAAAATCTTCCCCCATCTCGCTTAATTCTCTGGCAGTGGTTTTCATTGATCGGATTTTCGAATTGATTTCATTTAAATTTGTATGCTCCATTATTACTATTACCTCTTCCCGCGGTAGGGTGGATGGAGCGAAGCGTAACCCACCATCGGATAACGGTGGGTTACGCTTCGCTCCCACCCTACATCTCCGCTATTTTAACACAGCTTCACAATATCTGCCCGCCGCAGTGTATCATCTGGCAGGTCGAAGATTTCCTTAACAGCTTCAAACGGTCTTACACTCTTCCCGGGTTCGGAACTCAGCGTGATCTCCAGCTTTGTCGGAGAGGATTGCTCAATTTTCAGCACAGCCTTTTTCAAATCGGTCTTTTTCACTTTTCCCTTACGATTGGTCTTGGTAAGGATGAATTCAGGGCTTTTCATAAACTGCTCTGATTTTTTTTCATCAAAAACCCCCTCCTTTATTGTCACCAGATAGGAAGACGGCTCAGTTTTTTTACGGGGAGGAGCAAGCTGACAGTCTGTTACAACAAGCCCTTCCGGCAGTTGCTCATTCATATCCTTTATTATAATCTGGGGCTTAACCGCATCAGGTACAGTTATATATAATGATTCGTTCAGGCTTTCAAGACCGATGGGAAGCGGATCTTCAAAAGAGATTTTCGGCATGGGGTGAAAACCTTCCGAATACTTCAAAGGAATGCCGGCACGCCGTATGGCTCTGGAAAATATATTGGCCAGTTCAAGATGGCCGAAATATTTTGCCTGCCCTCTTTTTGAATAGGATATACGGAATTTTTTGAAAATTGTCAGTTGCCCGTTGTCAGTTGTCAGTTGCCCGTTGCAACTGGCTGAACCTTTGGGACTATCTCCTGTGAAAACGATGGGCTTTACTTGGTCAAAATCACAAACTCCGCATGTTTGGCAATCTCCGTTTCGGCAGTCTGATGTGAGTTCTCCGCTCACAGCATTTTCCCACTCTTGTTTCAGAAAACCCTTTGTCACCCCGATATCAATGTGGTCCCAGGGGAGGGGTTCCGCCATGTCCCTTGCACGGGTTGTATAAAAATCAATGTCAGTGCCCTCATCAGAAAAGGCTCTTTCCCATAAGGAATACTGAAATTTGTCGCTCCACCCGTCAAATTTGCAGCCTTTTTTATACGCGGTAACCAGCAGGCGGGAAAGGCGTCTGTCGCCCCGGGCCCACAAGCCCTCAAGCAGGCTGACTTCGGGCTTTTGCCACTTGAATTTAATGCTGGGCCTTCTTAGCTGATCCCTCAGCCAGTTTATTTTATCTTTTGATTCAGCTAAAGATACCTGGGATGCCCATTGAAAAGGAGTATGAGATTTCGGGATAAAGGTTCCCACGCTGACGTTGATTTTTCCTTTACGGCCTTTGGGACCTTTGATCTTCCCGAGACGCGTGACAAGGTCGGCAATGGCTTCAACATCCCCTTGGGTTTCCGTGGGGAGTCCGATCATAAAATACAGCTTGATCACCTGCCACCCCAGGCTGAACGCGTCGCTCACAGTGTCGAAGATATCTTTTTCATTAATATTTTTATTGATAACATCCCGGAGCCTCTGGCTGCCTGCCTCTGGCGCAATGGTGAAGCCCGTCTTCCTGACCTGTCGGATAATGCTCATGAGTTCGGGCGTCAGCGTCCCTGCCCGGAGCGAGGGAAGAGAAACCGCGACATGATCAGGCGCGCACCGTTCCATGAGCTGTTCCATCAGCAAAGCAACAGAGCCATAATCACCTGTACTCAATGATAATAAAGAGATATCCTCGTAGCCGGTCGCGGCAAGAGCCGATGCTGACAGGGAAAGAAGTGCCTCCGGCGAACGCTCCCGCACCGGGCGATATATCATGCCGGCCTGACAGAACCTGCACCCCCGTGTGCATCCCCTGGCAATTTCAACACGAAGCCGGTCATGGACGGGCCTGGCGTATGGAATAATCGGCGCATCAGGAAACGGGGACTTGTCAAGATCATTGACAATTGCCCGATTAACCTTTGTATAATTCGGAAACTTGGGAGAAACTGTCTGCAAACCCCGGCTGTTGTGGTCCGGTTTGAAAAAAGAAGGGATATAAACCCCTTCGATACCGGCCCACAGGTGTAAGAGGCTTTCCCTGTCGTTGTTTGTGTCTTCTTTCCAACTGAGCCATGCCCGGGCCATCTGCATAGCCGCTGTTTCCCCTTCACCGACCACGATGGCGTCAAAGAAGTCGGCAACCGGTTCAGGGTTACAGGTACAGGGGCCCCCTGCGATAATCAGGGGAAATCGGCTGTCCCTCTGCGAAGCAAAGAAGGGAATGCCTGCAAGATCAAGGATGGTCAGGACGTTGGTGAAATTCAGTTCATAGAGAAGGCTGAAGCCGATAATGTCAAACTGGCTGACAGGGGTATGGGATTCATGGGACATCATTGGAAGATGTGCGTCCCTGAGATATGCTTCCATGTCAGTTCCCGGGGCAAACACCCGTTCCGCAACAATGTCTTTATGGCTGTTCAAAATATGATAAAGGATCTGAATCCCGAAATGTGAAGTGCCGATTTCATACATATCTGGGAATGCCAGTGCGATACGGAGCCTGACCTCAGCGTGATTTTTTTTGATGCTGTTTATTTCCGAGCCTAAATATCTGCTCGGCTGCTCGACCAGTGGTAAGATGTCTTGAATGGTTTTCATATGAGCCTTTTTAAGTGCTTTTGCAAAAATATTATAACATTTATGTAATAATTGATTTTTAAATATCAAATACTGAATATCGAATGCCGAAGTGGATTAAAATTAAAAAACATCGTTGGCATTTTTCATAAGTAGTTTACACTTTTTCTGACTGTAGAACACTTTTTCAAATTGTTTAAAACGATTTGAAAAATCGTTCTACATAAAAATCGAAAAACGGATGTTTTCCGATTTTAACCCGGAGTCCATTGTTTGCGGCAGGAAGGCTAAAATCCGCCGGGAGCGGTTCAGGGCATTTTCCATATCGCTTCCTCCCTTGGTGTCAATTTAACCCTGCTTAATTTCAATCCGAACCTCCGGCATCGTCAAACCACGTCAGAACGCTTGGCTGCCAGTCTTCAAACGCAGTGGGCACCGCGTTCTGTCCCTTTATCACAAAATGGCTCATTTTTTCGCCTGCCCGTGCCGAACACGGGACTTTCATCCAGCGGGCAGCGTCAATATAACTCGCTGGCAGGGTTACCAGATCACTGCTGATATCGACATCCGGCGCCTCGATTTTTACAGTTCCGTCATTGCCACGCCTGGATGTAGCCGTGACGCTGCTGGCCGAGGATTTGATATAATTATCCGTATGTATGAAAATCGCGCCCCCGTCTCCGAAATCCGCATTTGCTGTGATATTGCCGCTATTTATAATGACGAATTTCGGGCCTCCGCCCTGGCCGTCCTCCCGGGGATGCGGCCCGATGGTGACATCGCCTCCTTTGCCTTCACCCTGCCTGACACTGCTGGTTATTTCCCCCCTGAACAGGTAAATTTCACCGGCATTCACAAATATTTTTCCACCGCCCGCGCTCTCAGCTTCAGTGGTCAGCGCGGAATTTCCGGACAGTCTGAGGGAGTCCTTCGCATTCACGATAATTGTACCAGCATCACCGCCGTTTTCCGCAGCCTTGCTTTTCGATGAGATCATCGCTCCATTATCTGAGTCAAGCTGGCTGACATCTATATGAATTTCACCAGCATGACCTCCGCCCTTGCTGAATGCGGATATTTTCGCACCGTTGTTGAGAGATATATGTTCTGCTGAAACTTCGATGCTTCCGCCGTCTCCGCCGTGTTCGGTTTCGTCATTCGTATTTGAAAAAATGCCGCTGGCGTATTGTGAAGCGCTGCCGGAGATATCCGCAGTGCCAGTGATTCGAATACTTATATCACCGCCCTGACCGGGGCCATGGGAACTGACACCTATCATTCCACCGTCAGAAAGGTTTAACCGGCCTGCCTCCAGTTCAATCATGCCGCCGTTGCCTGCTTTTTCGGTCTTACCCTGTGCGTTTGCAAGTATGGAACTGCCCCATCCCTCAGTGTCCTCTCCTGAAAGCGCCGCGATATCGCGGACATGAATCTTTATATCACCGCCCTGGCCAGTTCCTTTGGACGTCGCAGTTATTTTCCCGCCTTCGGTAAGGTATAATTGTTCTGCTTTTAATTCGATTTTCCCGCCGCTTCCTGCAAATTCAGTCTCTCCCAGTGTACGAGATATAATAGCGCTGTTAAAATCTCCCTGCCGCCCTTCGATCATGAGTGACCCGCCGATCTGAACCTTTATATCACCGCCTTGGCCTGCGCCGGAGGTCGTGGCGCCTATCCGTCCCCCCCCTGCAATATGCAATTCTTGTGCTGTTAATTCGAGTGTGCCGCCGATTCCTGCTTCATTTCCCTCAGCCTCTGCGTTCGCAAAAATACCGCCGGCATACTCGCCATTGATGCTTATTCCTGAAATCCCTACAGTATCGCTGACCCGAATTTTCATATTTCCTCCCGGGCCTGGGCCGAATGAAGTGGAACTGATCTGAGCTCCCTCGGTAATATTTAACTGCTCTGCCTTCAGTTCAATCATGCCGCCCCCTCCTGCCCCTTCATTTTTACCAACAGCATCTGAAGATATCCTGCTGAGTCTTCCGTTGCTGCTTTCCCCGGAGAGGCTGATACTGCCAGCAACCTGGATATTTATATTTCCTCCCTGGCCCGCGCTGGCGCTGGTGGTATCAATCATGGATCCTCCGGAGATATCTAATGTCCCTGCTGACAACTCAATGGCCCCGCCTTTGCCAGCCTGGTCGGTTTTGCCCAGCGGATTTGCCCGGATCTCGGTCCCCTCTCCGGACAGGGTTACAGTATTGCTGATCTGAATCTTTATGTCACCGCTATCCCCGTTTCCGAAACTGCGGGCATGTATCCTTGCGCCTTCATCAAGATTCAGTTCTCCCGCGGTTATTTCAACAGTACCGCCATTCCCTGCCTGGTCGGACGTACCATCTGTTTTTGAATAAATCATGCTGCGCTGACCTGCCAGGTTTTTACCGGAGATCGTGACAGAATTCTCTGCCTGTATCTTTATATCTCCGCCCTGTCCCGGACCCGAAGTCATGGCATTCAACTGCCCTCCCTGGGTAACTGACAGTTCCCTGACCTGTATATCTGTTTCCCCGCTGTCTCCCTGGGATGTATTCGCAGTTATGATGCTGTTCGCCAGTTCAAAGTTTCCGCCGCGAATATAAACCGATCCCCCGTTGTCCCCGCTGACATCAATACGTGCCTCATCGGAAATTTTTATATTCCCGAGGGTTGAAAAAGGGGACGGGTTCCCGATTTCCGCTTCGCCTTCAGATGCAAAGGCGGTGATATTAATCTGCCCCCCGGGTGCGCGGATATTAGCGGGCTTTATGGTCTCTATAACGGGCACTGGCTCCCCGTTTTCATCAAGAACAAGCACCGGGTTTCCGTCATTATCTAGCAGGGGACCGCCATTTTCATCCGCTGCTTCTTCAAATACGGGGTCTCCGTTTTCATTCAGCCTCTGTTTTTGGTAAGAAAGCCCTTTCCTGATTTCAATGGTTCCACCGACCACGGAAACGGTTTTGCCTTTCTGAATTGAGAATCCTCCGAATTCAAGATTTTCATCCAAAGCGGTGACTTCCCCGCCTTCGAAGCTTATATGACCTGCATCATCGTCCAGGAAGCCGAAACCGGTCGGCGGGGCCGCTGAGAGTACGTCATTTTCTATGGGGCTGGCATAAAATATTTCATTATTTCCCATTCGCAGGTAATCGGCAGTGCTGATGTGAAACGAACCGCCCAGGTCCAGGGAAGCATTGGGCCCGAACATCAGGCCTGCTGAATTCAGCAGGTACAGGTCTGCGCCGGGAATCGTTGACACCAGCTTTCCGTCAATCCATGATGAATCCCCGCCTGTTACCCGTGCAATAATGTTCTGAACCGAATCCTGTCCTGAAAATGTGGCACTTTCATCAGCATGGATGTTGAATTGCTGAAAGCTGTGAAACAGGTTTCCACTGGTCTGCCGACCGTATTCGGATCTGATCTCATAATCCGGACCGGGCAGTTCCAGTTTCCCGGCATTGCCCAGGGTTCCGTCCAGGGTGATGCCGCGCGGGTGAATATCGTCAGCGTATGCTGTATAAGATATGATGATGGAAAGGATAAGGGCAGAAAAACATTGTCTTTTGCGTTTCATGATTTTTCTCCTAAAGTAGGGTGGGAGCGAAGCGCAAC
>JAUCGG010000126.1 GCA_030378015.1 Desulfococcaceae bacterium HSG8 | reverse complement strand
CTTACCGTCGCGAACATTACCGATATGGAAAAACAGCAGGAGGTTTCATTCTTTGTTGACACCGGAGCGACACGGGCCTGGATTCCTCAGAACATTGCCGAGCAGTTGGGCATAACACCCATCGGGAAGGATGCCCTGAAAAAGGGAAAGGCACAACTGGCCGACTACCTGGACCGCATGAGCCTCGGATCCGGTTATCTGCTGATCTTTTCCCGCGCGAAGATCACGGACTGGGACACAGTGGGAAAGAGAGAAAAGTATGAGGTCCGGGGGAAAAAAATCGAGGTGATTTATATGTAGAACAATTTTTCAAATTGTTTCCGGGGGGAGGATTGGCCAATCCCCGCGAGCGTTGAGAGGTGGTGCGGGGGATTTGTCAATCCCCCGCGAGCAATGAGGGTGCTGCTCGGTTCGGATTGGCAAATCCGAACCCCATGTAGAACAATTTTTCAAATTGTTTCCGGGGGGAGGATTGGCCAATCCCCGCGAGCGTTGAGGGTGCTGCTCGGTTCGGATTGGCAAATCCGAACCCCATGTAGAACAATTTTTCAAATTGTTTCCGGGCGGGGGATTGGCCAATCCCCGCGAGCGTTGAGAGGTGGTGCGGGGGATTTGTCAATCCCCCGCCCCAAGGGTTCGGAATTGCCAATCCGAAGAAGCAGAGGTTATCAGACGGAATTCCCAAGCCTCGCCGAAACGAGACAGATGAGCACACCAAACACGATGAATAGCAGGCAGATTCCAGAAAGTTCAAGGGAAGAAGAATTTGCTACTGATGCCGAAACAAAGCAGGGCGAGTCGCCAGTACTGGTTCCTATTTTTATGGTTTCAGGTACTTCAACATGCACATTATCGCCGACATTCACGGTAATCGTGTCCGAGCCTGTAATAAAATCGTCCCGCGCATCAGAGGACTCGGATTTTACACATTCGGCCCGGACGTTAATTTCATATCCGCCGTCTGGAACTGAGCTTGTATCCCAGTAGCCCTCCCACAGATGATAAAGCGATTCTTCTTTATCTTCGGATACCCGGTGCATGGCCCCTGCTTCCCCGCCTTCATCGCCAATATATATCCCGGCAGAATCTGCGGAATATTCAGAACCGCAGAAGATGAATGCCCGGACCGGATTTGTCCCGGACTGGGATATTGAAAAAGAATAGGGATTTCCGCCGCCAAGGTTCCTGTCTGCGGGAGAAGTAATCAGGACAACAGGCCATTTCCTGACTTCCGCAGCGGTAGTGGATATGGCCCCGTTGTCCACAGCGATGATCCTGTAGGAACCGTCATTTTTCAGAGCTCCCGTGTTTATCACCATAGCCTTTTCCTGAGTATCGGGATGCCCGACAAAATAAACCGAGTTGTAGTGTGTATGTCCATAGATGTAAACAGATACCTCATAATCGGTCATATACTCAATCAGTTCCCTGGCTCCCCTGTCATCCCTCTCTCCGATCACAAGAGAATCCTCGGAATGATCGAATAAAATGCCTTTGCAACCTGTCAGCCGGTTTCCGTCTTTGCCATCCCATTTGAACTCATCCCATCCGATTTCTTTTCCTATCCATCCGTGGCCCGAATCCGGGAACTCGGTCGCGTCCTCCAATTCCAGTTCAGAGCGGGACGAGATTTCTTTTTTCAGCCAACTGATCACACGCCCCTCATCATCATACAGTCCCGGCATCCTGTCCAATCCTTTTATGGGAAGCTCCTGATACTGTGGCTCGGTCACGATAGAATGGTGCCCGAAAAGAAAAGCCAGACCGCTGTCAGGGGATGATCTGAAATCTGAAAGTGTTTTATCCATATCCGCGAATTCCCGGATGCTTAAAACAGGCATATCTGAGGCAAAATGCTCCAGGGTCATGATGCTGATTAACTGGTATTCGGAAAAAGAAAGGCCGACTTCGTCATTCGTGTTTACCTGGAAAAACAGATGCTCTTTTCCATCAGGCGATGGAGAGGTCCACGAATACTGACCTTCAATATCGCCGGATCTGATTGCCGGATAAGGAAGGGAAAAATCGGATTCGGAGCCGCGAACCCCGGAATATTTATAGCCGCCTGCACCTTCTCCGTTCCAGGAAATATCATTGTATCGGTCATGGTTCCCGGGTGCGTCGTAGAATTTTTTAATGATTTCCGGATAGTCTTTTACTATATCTTTGTATCGGTTCCATTCCCATTTATCCGGCCCGTCAGGTATGGATAATGTTTCTCCTGTTGTGCCGTCTGTCAGATCACCCGTGGCCACGACAGCATCCGGGTTTATTATTTTTTGCCCGATATCTGAAAGGATATCCCTGAAATTTTTTTCCGCACGGGAGCCTTCCCCGCTTTCCGCGCCGATGTGTATATCTGAGATGTGAATGAAATAAAAAACATTGTCATTTTTTCCAGGGTAAACAGCTTCATTTCGGGCATCAGCATCAGAGACCGAAGGCATACAAAGAATAAAGAAAAACAGCAAAAATGCTGTTTTCCAAATAGCTGCAATACTCTGCTGAAATGTTCCGGCTTCGCGGGGATTCTGATCTCCTTCGATGCGCCGGATCATGCCGGAAAAATAATAACATTCAGGATTATCGTGCCATGTGTTAATTGCGGACATCCGATTGTTTAATCCGCTTCCCGGAATGCCAGCCATCCTGTTCATATCGGAACGAACCGAATTTTCAACATTGTCCGGCCTGCCGAAGGTTTCCAGGTTTACGATGGCGTGCTTTTCTCCGCTCATAATTTATCTCCTTTTCCCGGTTTGGTAAGACATATTTAAATATCAGAAGCTTTATGCCAATAAAGATAAGCCCGGTCAAGCGAATATTTTACTGACCTTGATCTGAGTTTCGACCAGTTCCTTCGTTCTTATGATCTCATTTCGGATTGTCAGGGATTCAGAAAAAAAAACGCATTATCCCGACAGGCTTAGTGTTCTGCTTCATAAATAATGTCCGGGTCGGAGTGCAAAGCTTGCTTTGCGAGAATTCCGGACAGGCAAAGCAGGCTTTGCACTCAGCGGATTTATAACCCGGGCATCATTTGTGAAACGGAGTACTAAGTGCTCCGTTTCAGAAATAATGTCAGGGTTATAAATTCCGCGGAGTGCAATACCGCGGCATCCGGATCACGTCCGCAGGGAGCGAAAATAATTTTAGCTCCCTCCGATGACCGGAAACTGTGAACTATCCGTAACAATTATAACTATATATCTGGAAATCTCAAACTAAAAACCGTCACATATTGAAAAGTATCATATCAGGATGTAATTTTTAAAATTCGTTAGGGAGGAGTAAAATGCATGAAAAAATAATCCCTTCAGACGCCATAAGCCCGGATTTGGACTGGAGCCAGATCAGGGAAACTGTATTCATGCTTAACCTTGCTGTGGCGCAGATCGAAAGGGCAATGAGGGAAGGAGATGATTCTGTCACTGAACTTTCAAACTCATTTACCTCTATGATGGAGAATGTGGGGGCCATCGGCGAGGCAGCAGAGGAACTGCCGGACAGCGGAGAAAAATTTGCTATAACGAAAAATTTTCGAGAAATATCGGAAAAGATGAACACAGCAATTGTTGCCTTTCAATTTTATGACAAACTGGCTCAACGGCTTTCTCATGTCTGCCAAAGCCTGGCCTCTCTCGGAGAACTGATCACCAATCCTTACCGATTGTATAATCCCCGCGAATGGAGAGGACTGAAAGAAAAGATAAAATCCAGGTATCATATTGATTCTGATAAACAAATGTTCGATGCCATACTCAGAGGGGCAAGCATAGAAGAAGCGTTGGAGTTTGAGACAACGCTGCGGGGAAATGCTTCGGCAGGTAGTAATGTTGAGTTGTTCTGATTTGCAGAAATAAATTCTCCGTTTCAAACTCCGTAATTCATCTGAACCACAGGGCCGGGTATTTTCTCACTATCCAAAACATCCGTTTTCCGATTTTTATATGAAAGTCCCGGATAAAAATCCCCCGGCCCCTTTACAAGGGGGAGTCGTGCGGTTTCATCATTCGTTGTGACCGTGAGGTCATGGAAGTTCCCCGGAATGACGGCCCGGGGAGCCTCCCTTATAATCAGGAAATTTATTTGTAATTTGGATTTTGCAATTTGAGATTTCCCCATCTAATAAATTACGCATTACGCATTAAGCATCACTCCTCATGTTTATGCGGAACTTTCCCCATTTTATGACGATGATAATGTTTGTGCAGGGTTAAATTGCCGTTATGAAATATCTGACCCTTTTCCATATTGCTGATTTGATTTGTGGTGCGTGCGAGGAAGTCATATTCATGGGATACGATAATGTAGCTGATGTCAAGGCTGTTCAGGATTCGGATGATGCGCTCTTTTGTGGCTTCATCAAGGCCGGTGGTGGGTTCGTCCAGCAGGAGTACTTCAGGCTGCATTACAAGCACTGTGGCCAGTGATACCAGTTTTTTTTCTCCCCCGGATAGTTTATGGGTGATCCGATTCTTAAATCCCTGCAAATTCAGTTTTTCCAGGGTCTGAATGGAAATTTCCCGGGCTTGGTCCGGTGTTTTGCCCAGGTTCAGGGGGCCGAAAGCCACGTCCTCCAAGACTGTGGGGCTGAATAACTGGTCATCCGCGTGTTGAAAAAGAAGGCCGATTTTTTCCCTTACAATACGGAAGTCCTTTTCGGTTTTTACGGGTTTTCCGTAAATCCGGATCGTGCCGGATGACGGCATCAGCAGCCCCATAATCAGGTGCATAAACGTGGTTTTCCCGCTCCCGTTATGGCCGATAAGCCCCAGTTTATCTCCCTTTTTCAGCTTGAAATTTAAGCGGTCCAGCACAGGAGCCTCGCTGTAAGGATACGAAAAAAAAACATTTTCCATCTGAATGATCAGGTTATCTTCACCCATTCCAAAATCTCCAGTCCGATAATCGTGGCAATAAGAAAAAACGAGCATATGATGTCCAGCCGGGTGAGCGAAAACTCACTGAGGCAGTAAAATTTTCCCCTGAATCCCCTGCACTGCATGGCCTGATGCACCCGTTCCGCGCGTGCAGACGCCCGGACAAACAGCATCCCGATGAGATAAGCATAAGTTTTGTAAGTGTGGATACTGGTTTTAGGGAGAAAGCACCGGACTTTTGCGGCCCTTATCAGCTTCTGATATTCCTGCTCAATTACAAACACATACCGATAGGTCATCAGGAGCAGGTGAACGATTTTGTCAGGAATGTGCAGACGGTTCATGGCCTGCCCCAGGGTTGCCAATGATGATGTGGCGACCAGCGCGATGAACATCATCAGGATTGCATTGGATTTAAGGGTAATCCGGGCTGACAGAAGCACCCCCTGCCGGGTCACGGGCACTGAACCGATATGGAACAGGGGGTCTCCCTCGAAAGTCAGGGGCAATATCAGCCAGAGGAAAAAAATGAAGCTGTTGACCACTGCCAGTCTTCCGGCAACTTCACGGATGTTCAGCCGTGCCAAGGCGATCATCAGGAATGATAAAACAAACGCAGCTATCAATGTGGGAAAGCGGTTTGAAAGGGCAAAAATAAAGGAATATGCTGTTGCGAAAACAAGCCTGAGCCTGGGGTCAAGACGATGGATAAGGGAATTTCCGGTTATGAAGGGTTCGGTGATCATTTTGTTTTTTATTATTTGACAGTATACTTGAATGCTCCAAAATATTGCATCAGAGCCGCTATCCTAATATATATCAAACAAATTCTATGTAGAAATAGAATTAAAATATGACTAAAAATCAGGATGTTGTCTTTTTTTCGTTTTTTTTTGAAATTTTTTCATTTTTTTTGAAATGTTCTGGTATAGTAAATACAGCTTTAAACATAAATCACAATAAGGAGGAACGTCAGATGCGCATAATAAAATTAAGTAAAGAAGAATTTCCGAGCTTGAATAAGGTAAAGGAATTTTTTTATGAATACCTGCCTTCTACAACTCCAGTCGGTAAATTTATGCTTACCAAAAGGCGTATTGCAAAAAAGGGGCTGGAACAGGGAGAAAAAATTCTGTTTTCTTACGATAGTACAATACGCTATATTGCACAAACCGCTAGTACCGTGCTTCGGAATGAAGATGAAAAATATCGTGAAAAGTATCCCTCTTTCTTCCTGGTTGATCTTGATACACTTCATCAGGCTGAGTTCAGCCTTTACGAGTTTGAAAAAAAATTGCATGAGAAAACCTCGGAAACGAAATCAATTGTGAGGTCTCAAGGATGGCCTACAATTCCGGATTCACAGTTCACTGAAGAATTTTGGGATTCTCTTTTGAAATAAATTCGGATTTCTTTTCACCAACGGGGGTTCTTTTCATTGATCCCGGCCAAGAAGCCCCGTTGCGGTTTTATTTTTCGCCCTCGGCTTCAATCTATAATCCCGTCCTGATTCACGTCATATCGCTCTAATACAACAATTTGGAAATTCGTCCCCCCTTTTATCTATTATAAGAGAGGGGACGAATTTCCAAGTTGTTGTACTAGTTTAAAGTCCGCTGTTCGATATATTCTAATATCTATTCTTTTTATCAAAGCTGTATTCCTGTCTAAAGCACAATTGTCTGGGGATGAATAAATATTTGCCAGTTCTGAAAACAGGCGTAGTGACTTTCATTCTAAACTCCAACCGGACTTTGTTCAAGCAATTTCTGTTGCAACCAAAGTTTTAACTTTTATACCTCTTTGTTTCGCCTGTTCCTCTATTGATGAAAAAAGTTCCGATTCAAGCGTTACATGAAATTTCCAATTCAATATCGTCCGCATCGGTGTCAAACTCCGTAAAGTCATGGGTATCCCAGAATTCCCCAATTTTTTCAGCCTCTTGCTCTGCCAAAAAAGCACCTGACATCATCATCTTCAGCCTTTTCAAAGGTAAGAAAAAAAGCGTTATCTGCTCTTCATAAAAAGGTTTGAAGATATTCAGTTGAAGACTATTGTCTATCCGAAGTTTTAAAAAACCGTTCACATCAAGGTTCAGTTCTTTTTCACCACATGTATTTAATATTTCAGCCATAAGATTATGAGGAATTGGAAAAATGGCAAAATCTTCAAAATCATAAATCACGAAGCATTTGGGAGCAGTTAATATAAAATCCACCTTATAATATTTATAATGTTTGACTGTTTTTTCCATATTCGAGACTATAGCCCTGTCCTGATTGGATATAACCTCAAACTTAAAATGCTATAAGGTGGGTTTTAAAATAATTACTCCCATTTGTCTTTTTCATGATTCAGAATCAGAATGTTATCCTCCTGACGTATGACAGGATACGGAGAATGCTTAAGCACTTCTGTCACTTCTTTTCGGATGGCCTCTGCTTCCGAACTTTCAATCAGACAAGTCACATGAACAATGCCTGTAAGCTTCCTGTATCTGTTTGATTCAGGAAGACGCGGAAATACAAAGCCGGCTTCTCCTTTTTCCAAAGGATTATTACAGACGGGCATATCTTTTGTTTTTTCATGAGAAATTTTCACATATAATATAATCCTTCCTGTCCGTCAAAATCATTTCAACACTTCCCAATCTTCAGGCAGAGAAACAGGCGATATGATATCCCCGAGGATTCTTCCTTTTCCTGCAATTCCGGAGGATGGCTTTCTTTTATCAACTGTATCAAGATGCCGCATAAAATTCACTTCATGGGGCACGCTGTCACGCCGACCATGCTTGATCTTTTCATCGGCATTGGCAGAATATTCCATTTTCAACGCCTCTTTTTTCTTCTCATGAATACAGTTCCCGGGATGTTGCCATATCTCCGTGATGAAGGTCAGATTTAGCTTTCTAATAAAATAGTTAAGTTTTTATACATTGCTGTGCTGTAAAATTCTTCGTCACTGTAACCGACTCTGAAATAGCCTTCGATTTTATGCCTCTCGGCTTCTTGTGAAGACATTGAACCCCACCTTTTCCGAAGACCTTGCCCGATAATAGCCATGAGATCATGCCCGTGATTCAGGAACCTGCTATCCCTGAGCTTCTCCGGGAGTTCCGCGGATTGCGAATTTTCCCAATCGTCAATGCTGACCTTGTTTTCATTTTTTCCGTTCAAATGAGATATTAATTTTAACGGGTTTATCATAAAATTCTTATGATCAAAAAATTTGGGGAAATTAAGTTCCCTGAAGCTGATCTCTAACTTGTTATTCTGACAATAGAATCTGAATCTTGCAAGTTGATCACCCAGTGAGCATACCTCATTCTTAATCTTTTTATAATTAATCTTATAATTATTGATTTTAGGCAATTTCTTCAATGATCCTAATTCTGTAATCACTTTTTTAAAAGCCCCTGAGTAAAACAGCATTACTTCAGTATCTCTTAAATCGGTCTCCACAATATTTATCAGTCCGATTTTTATATTTAAACATTCCCTGTAGTCTCTGTCTGTTACGCCTATAGTAACAGTCGGGATATTTTCTTCTCGCACTTTCTTTACAACTTCAACTACATTTTCCCAGCCAAAAGCTACATTGAACTTCGGGGAGTTTTTCAATTTTCTTGGCGTTAAAAATTTTTCATCGCTATTACCTTCTACTATAACCCAGGGTCTTCCATCACAAGACATAGAAATTTCGGTTACTATCTCTTCAACATGTTGAGCAATGCCATCAGCCACCTAAAATCCCTCCGTCTAAAGGAACAGCCAAATCCCTGCGACTCCCGATAATCTGGGGAGAATGAGTAGCGATCAGAAAATTATGATTACCCAGCTTGGCAATTTTTAAAATATCTTCCAAAAATTGTCTTTGCCAATCCACATGCAATGATATTTCCGGTTCATCAATAAGGGACAAAGAATTTTCACCGGACTTAAATATCAGTTCATAAAATAAAACTATCTGATGTTGTTCACCTGACGAGAGTTGTGCAGGGTTTAGCATACTTTCCTGACCTTGCGTTGCTTCAAAAACAAAACCATGTTTTCTGTTTATCCTGAAATTTTTATTTCTGAATTTAGGAGAGATAATCCCTGTAAATGTTTCGATTTTCTGCTGTAATTCGTCAAAAATACTCAGCTTCTCATTGATATCTTTCAGATGTAAAGCAAGAACTTTTTTCTCTGTCTCCTCTAATTTTTTGATCGGCAAACTAATGTTTTTTTCTTGATCAATTAATCCCGCTTCCATTAACTTCTGAATTTTTTTCTCCGTATTTTCATAGTCATTCCTGATTTTCTCTTCGGAAATACTTTCATCAGGCCGCATAGATAAAACTCTTTCCGGGAATGATCTGTCTTTAGATTGGGTAACAGAAGCTGATTCAGCTAGTTTATATGAAATTTGTTTTTTAATCTCATCCGAATATAATCGGATTACTTCTGTGACATTTTGTTCATCGAAAAGCCTTATTTGTTCATCGAAAAGCCTTAACTGATGAGTTTCATTGTGACCTACTTTTATCAGACGCTGAGTTTCTATAAAATACAGTTTGGTCAGATTTTGATAATATCGGAGCCATTCCGGTCTTTTTTTTATATGGGGAGAAGGCAGTCTGTGCGGAAATTTTTCCATAACCTCAAAGTACGAAAGACGCTCTCCGTTTTCTCTGTTAATCCATTCTCCCGGGGCAACTCTTTTTAAAAATGGAATGAAGTGGTCAATTTCGGAAGGCTGAACTTCAGATTCTTTTACATCTCTTGATATTTCAAAAGGTTCAAAATTAGTTTCGGCATTCGCTATTGAAAAATTAAGGATTGGAAATTCGAGTCTTTCCTCCTCATAATTTTTAATTTTTTTATGTTTCTGTATAACTATTGATTCACCGGTTGAGTAGGAGATAGTCATATTTTCAAAATTAATTTCAAACAAGCTTGATACATTCCATCTGAAGAAAGATTCAATCAGTCTCAATAGCGTAGTTTTTCCGCATCCGTTCGGCCCATGAATAAAAGTCACCCCTTCATCCGTCAAATTTATATCATGATTAAGAAATCCGAAAAGATTTTCAATAAATATATTCTTTATTTTTTTATCCATTATGATTTTTATCCTGTTACTGGCAGCCTGCTAACATCATGTCGTGCCTGATTCGAATTTTATAATCCTGCTCTGATATTCTGAATCACTTGTCATATCATTTATTATGTCATGCTGGATATATCTGTGTTTATAATGCTCCGGAAGCCTCTGCTCCTCTGTCTTTCCGATACTGACACAGGCATTGATATGCTGTCAATTCTTTTTGTTTATTTATTTTTCTTTGCATTCGAGTCCTGATTGTTCGAAAATATTCGGTCATGGCAATCACCCTGGGAAACGAAAATATCCAATCAAGGAAATCGGAATCCGATGTAGAACGATTTTGCAAATTGTTCGGAACAATTTGCAAAATTGTTTTATAATCAGCCACAGAACCGATATGAAACAGGGAGATATCTCTCGAAGGTCAGAGCAATATCAGCCAGAGGAAAAAGATGAAGCTGTTGACCACTGCCAGTCTTCCGGCAACTTCACGAATGTTCAGCCGTGGCAATCATCATGAATGATGCAGCTATCAATGTGGGAAAGCGGTTTGAAAGGGCAAACACAAAGGAATATGCTGTTGCGAAAACAAGCCTGAGCCTCGGATTAAGACGATGAATCAGGGAATTTCCGGAACGCTATCCTTAAAATTCTTTAATCCTGACCATCCGAGTTCAGACAACTATCAGAAACGATTTATAAAATAGTTTTACATCCGCGGTTTTTTCGGACACGGATTCACACGGATTCACACGGATTTTCTTACAAAAATGATCCGTGTTCATCCGTGTCCTTACCGCGGTTTTTCGGATGACCTTATGTCTGAACTCGGATTTTCATGATTAAAGGATTTTCAGGATTTACAGACAACTTGCCGGAACGATTTACAAAATCGTTCTACATTCCCGGTTTTTCGGACACGGATTCACACGGATGGACACGGATTTTATTATAAAAATGATCCGTGTTTATCCGTGTCCTTTACCGCGGTTTTTTGGACTTGCGAAAACTGTCAATATGGTGTATTTGTATTCTGATCTAATATCATTGGTGCGGGTGAAATTCTATCCGAACAACATGCCATCATCATCAAGCCGAATCTGGTTAATTCATCCCCGTTTCCGGTGACAACGCGGGTGTCCCAAAAACATCTGCCGACTGCCAAACTGTAAGTTTGGCACTCCGAATTTGCTATTTTTACCAAATTTTTCGGATGTCACAAAAAACTTTTAACTATGCGGAGAAATTATTATGGAACCTTTTGTCATTATTATTTTTTTCATTCTGGTTTTCATCGTTTTTTTCAAACTTAAGAAAAGAAAGAAGAAGCTTAACATTAAATACGGGTACGCACGGGGTACAACGTCATCCCTAGTACATTTTGGCAGCCCCTGTGGCGATCCATGCGGAGGAGAACCCTGCGGAGGGGAACCTTGTGGGGGAGGCCCGTGCGGGGGAGGTCCGTGCGGCGGCCCATGCGGAGGCCCGTGCGGCGGTCCCTGCGGTTGCTGATGAATATGGCGGACTCTATCAATATCAGCGATAAGACACAAAGATGGCGGGGTGTGATGGAACGGCAAACCCGTTTCAGCCTCCGCCTGATGACGTCATATCTGTGCCCGCAGCGGTGCGAATACTGCCACGTCTTTACTGAAAATGAGAACCGCCTGAATAAGCCCTCCGAAATGAAACCGGAAACAGCCTGTGCTTCCCTGGATGCCTACCATGAACTGATGAAGAACAAAAGAGAGGCTCATCTTTTAGTAAGCTTTTACGGAGGTGAGCCTCTCCTTAACTGGAACATGTTACAGCAGACCCTGTTACACGGGAACAGGCTCTTCGTGGCCCGGAATATTACATGGATTCTGAATACAAGCGGAACCGTGATAACACCTTCCAGGGCTTGTTTCCTGAAAGAAAATCGGGTTGACGTCCACCTGGGAATTGACGGTCCCTCTGAGCGAAGCAATCTGCATCGGAAATTTTCAAACGGAGCCTCGAACTATAAACGGATTATGAAAATATTATCCGTTCTCACGGATTGCCATTACAAACTCCAGTTTGACACCTGCCTGACCCGCGCAAATATGAATGATCTGAAGGGCCTTGTTGATCTGGCTGAAAAATGCGGTGCTGACAGGATATATATTGCTGTCCCGGATATCCTGCACTCTGAAAAGGGCGATTCCCTGGAACCTTTGCCCGCGGCCAGGAAAATAGCGGAAGCAGATGCCTATGCGAAAAACAGGAACGTCCGGATCATAGGACCGTGGAAGACTGCGCTGTTTGCTCCTGATTCAGATAAGAACAATTCAGAGCAGATCCCCCATCTCGTAGTTGACACCACCGGCCTGATGTACTTCAATGCTTACATGAACAGACCCATCGGCCACATTGACGAGTTCAGGGAGGAGATTTTTTCACAACAGTATGATTCTGTCATGAATTGCTGGAATGAAGAAAAAGAAGCCTGCGATAATTGTGAACTGAAAGATTCCTGCAACAGCTACCTGATGAATATCGTTATGTACCACACCGGTTCAAAACAGGGGTACGAGCGGGAATGCAGTCTTGCAAAACAAATTCTTGATAACTTTCCCAGTATCTATGGCGGAACCGGCACTTTGTCATCCGGCGTTAAACTGAAATGGTCCCAGTTCCTGGACACCGGGGAAAATCATGACGGCGGAACCCGGATTTATGCAGCCCGCCAGTTGAGCCAATTGACCCGCAATAACAAGGACATTCTTCGGGTTTCGGATTCATTCAGAACCCCGGCAAACCCATGCTCCATCTACAATAAAACAAAGTCTCCTGACTTCTGGCCGGCCGTGATCAGGCTGACAGATGCCGGATTTCTTGTCCCCGAAGGAGCCGATGAATGCCGGAGATATCTGGATCGCGTTTTTGCGGGCAGGCCCATGGAAAAAATCAGGACTTCTGCTTTTGTATTTTATTACTCCGAAGGCGATGAAAAAGCAGTCCGTCAACATCGCAGGTTCATTGAGGACGCGTATGAACGACTCTCCAAAACTGTACTTCCTGCCCCGGAACAGAAGATAATTGTCTGTTTTGTGAACAATCAGAATGATTTCAGTCATTTATGGGGAAGCTGGAAGCTCCCGGAATGGGCAGATGCTTTTGTTACTGCCCGAAGAATTCTTGTGGTGAGAACCGGGAAATTTATTCCAAAAGAAAGAGAATCCTCCCGCATTCGCCAGATGCAGCATGAACTGGCGCATGTTTTCCTGGGACAATATGACTTCAATATTCCGGTCTGGCTGCTTGAGGGACTGTGTGAATATTTCGCGGGCCGCCGGGATCACAAACAATTCAAAACCGCGGCAAATATTTGTAGTTTTCGTGAACTGGAAGTCCTGGTTAACGCTAATCTCCTGGAAATAGATGACTCGCCTGTTTCCGAGAACATCTGCTACAAGCAGGCCCGCAGTTTTGTTCATTACCTGGTACAGCAATTTACAAATTCGCCCCCTTTCTTAAAAGGGGCATGGGGTATTTTTATTGCAAAAAAAGGCTGTTACGTCAGAAATTCTCCCCTGCCTCCCTTTAAAAAAGGGGGGAATGATTTACAAGTTGCTGTACCGGCGCAATTAGACGGGGAACATGCCCTGCTCGAATGTATCAGATCAACATCTCCTGGAAAGAACTTCCGATCCCAATTCAAACGCCTGTACCGAAGGTCGTTGGATTCAGCAGAAAAAAAATGGCTTCGAACCCTGGGCAGGCGCCCGGGCTTCAGGAAGCTGATTACATCGCGGCATTTGCAGGTTATCCCCGGCAGCACACAGGCCATGTTCTTCAACTCCTGTGCAGGAGATTGCCTGGTTTGCGGCACGGATTTACTTCAGTTGCTCGAATTTGTCAGAAAAGGGAGAACTTTTACAGAGATATTCAAAAAATTTGAAATTGAAAATTTCGACAAATTGCTGTCTGATTTGTACAGGGCAAAGCTGCTGGTCTATGAAAACGACCCCGAAACAAACCATGACAGTTTCGCACCAGATCCTGAGCTCGTCCGAAGCGGTGCGCTGATCCGTCATCTGAGGCTCTGTCTCACCACCGGCTGTAACATGGCCTGCACTTACTGTTACTCAGTCCGTGATGATAACAATACACGCGTGATGGGATGGGAAACCGCAAAAACAGCGATTGATTCTTTCCTCAGCCTGCAAAAAGAGCATGGTCACCAGTCAGCATCAGTTCGCTTCTTTGGCGGAGAACCCCTGCTGAATAGAAAGATAATCTCACGGACACTGGAATATTGCGAAGTAAACAGGGGCAATACTGACCTTGCCTATCTGCTTAATACAAACGGAACCCTGCTGACAGAAGAAATAGTTCGGGAACTGGCCGGGTTCCGGGTCCAGGTTATCATCAGCCTTGACGGGACAAAGAGGAGCCACGATAAGTTCAGGAGATTCAGAACAGGAGAAGGTTCGTTTGAACAGACTGACAGGGCTATAGAACTGTGTTTGGAGAATCAGTGTAAACTGAGCATAGATACGACTTTGGGTGACCACAATTACGATAATCTGAAATCCCTGATTGACTACCTTGCAGAAAAACAGGAACGATTCGGCTCCCCCGTCATGCTCGGCTTTCAGAACATGGCAATGGGGTTCCATGAGGAGCATGACACAGGATCATTAAATAACAAAGTCGGGAAGCTGGTCTCGGCTTTCAGATATGCCAGATCCAGAGGTCTCAACACCGGAGGGCTTGCTGTTTTTCCCTATCGCCGAATCTTCAGTCAGTATCAGACAGGGAGATTCTGCAATGCCGCTGGCAGGGAACTGTCTGTGAATCCTGATGGTACGATTTTTCCCTGCGCTGCTCTGAAAATACACCTTGGAACCGTTGATGAGATGAGTAATATTTATAAGAATGAATCCTATCTCAACCTTGCCCGGAGGGGGATCGGAACAATCCCAGAGTGTGAGGGATGCGAGATAGAGGTTTTTTGTGCAGGGGGTTGTATCGCAGATGCAGCGGAGAACTCCGATGACAATGTATTCAAGCCTGCAAAAAATTGCGGGTTTGAGAAAGCTTTTTTCAGGGCAATGGTCAAAGAATATCCGTTCCCTTCGACAGGCTCAGGGAACGGTGACGCCGACCAGCCTGCTTCAGGAACCCGAATTCCGTAGTGGGATGTTCTTTCTTGGAAATCACCTTAAGCCTCCGAGCACCGGATTCCGGGTTAAAATTAAAAAACATTCGTTTTTTAATTTTTATATGAAAGTCCGCGGATAACGGAGTGCCAAACTTACAGTTTGGCAAGCGAGCGCAGCGAAGCTTGCGCATACACTCCTGCCAGACTGCAAGTTCGGCACTCCGCAGACTTTCATGTTTTGTTGTGGCCGTCAGATCATGACCGTTTATATGAAAGACAACGGAGTGCCAGACTTACAGTCTGGCACAGCGTAAGCGAGCGCAGCGAAGCTTACGTACACAGCCCCGGCCTCAGCGGTTTCATCATTCGTTGTGACCGTCAGGTCATGGAAGTTCCCCGGAATGACAATTTAACGTACTGTCATTCCGTGGAAACGGCCCCTCTCCTGCCCGGTTCGGATTGACAAATCCGAACCCGCGGCGTGGGATTTGTCAATCCCCCGCGAGCAGCAACGGGAAATCCCTGCAAAAAAAGGGCCTGAGAAACCCGGCGTTTTCCCGAACTGGCCGATTCTTTCCATACCGCAAAAACCCGGGTCTCTTCCCCGAAAATAATAATCCGTGTTCATCCGTGTTCATCCGTGTCCTGAAAACCGCGGATTTCCTTAAACCCCTCTTTCGGCGGATTGAAATACCCGTATTTCAAATCCGGAAAGGTCTTACGAATCAGTTTCAGCATATTTCCCGTACCCATCGGGGTGTCGTGTTCGGTTACTCCGTACATGATATTCAGATATCTGAGAGGGTCAAAATTCAGATTCCGCCACTGGATCATACTGATCGGATGCTCTCTGATAAAAGAGATCATCGCGCTGACTTCCTCCGGTGTATCAGTAAATCCCGGGCAGTTCAGATAATTGACAGATACAAATTTTTCCCTGCGGGTCGCAATATCAATGCTCCCTGTGACATCTGAAAAACGATATCCTTTGGGGCGGAAATAGGCATCGTAGCAGTCTTTTCTCACGCTGTTCATGCTGATACGCATACTGTCAAGACCAGCGTCAAACAGTCTTTCAAGAACATCGGGCCTGCTCCCGTTGGTGTTCATATTAATGGTTCCGTGCGGGGTTGCAGCGCGTATCCTGCGGATGGCCGGTTCGATGACATCAGCGGCCAGCAACGGGTCACCTTCGCAGCCCTGTCCGAAACTTACCACACTTCTTCTGACGGTTCTGATATGTTCTATCGCCACTTCCGCGATTTCTTCGGGTGACGGCGTGAAGCCGATCCGATCCTGGCTCACCGGGATTTCACCGTCTTTCTGAAGGGATATGCAGCCCAGGCATCCGGCGTTGCAATGCTGGGAACTCGGTAGCGGAGCCTCATACCGGCCTAAAAAAAAATTTTTTCCCGCAGGGCATCCGTATGTCAGGGCACATTTCTCAAGATGTTCTCTCAGCCGGTTGGAAGGCATTTTTTTTCTCATTTTCCGCACCCCGGCAACCACTTTCTCCCGCTTCATACGCCTCAGGTCCTGGCGGGGTTCGCTGTCCACAAGAATCGCGGAGGATCTGAAATTCCCTTTGTGCCATCCGACTGCTCCGTATGAAAAAAGCGGAAGGTATCCCGCACCTTTGTTTTCCCGGTACGCAGCCAGATGGGAAATCATGTATCCGGGAGAGTTGAAAACTGCCACCGGAAATACAGGCTCCCCGGGAGCGTACGGGTTTTCGGCCAGGGTTTCAAATCTGCGGCTGCGGATATTATACAGGATAGGGATTCTGTCAGGCAGAAGCATGAATTCTCCGCCATGAGGCATACTGATAGTCTCTTTTCTACTCAAGGGAATGAAGGAGGGGCCGGACATGCCTGTTGCGGCATATCCTTCAAGTTCAAAAATTTCCCCCTGCTGATTTGCAACAACTGCTGTTATCATTACTATATCCTTATATCATCAGAGGAAACATATCTCCGGATTGTTCATCATCTGTCTCCTGTACTCCGATTCACAATGTAGGGTGGGTGGAGCGAAGCGTAACCCACCGGATAAAAAGAAAACGTGATGCGTGATGCGTGATGCGTGATACGTGATGCGTGATGCGTGATAAGGTTCGGAGTCAGATTTTTCAGATTTTATAATTTCCTAATATTAAAAACAAACGGTGGGTTACGCTTCGCTCCACCCAC
>JAUCGG010000125.1 GCA_030378015.1 Desulfococcaceae bacterium HSG8 | reverse complement strand
ATTTTCAGGACTTTGCAATCCCTTGCACTGCTTTTCCTGTCTCTTCAGGGGCTTTGAATGATTCAGTCGGAGGTTAAAATGAAAAAAACCAAAAAAATTTTCAGCGGAAATCTGGCCAATAATTCATTTATTATCCTGCTGGTGATTGCAGGTATCCTGCTGATAACAATTTTCGCGCTCTGGTTCTCCCGAACGGGAAGATTTACCCCTCAGAAAGCATTTGAAACTGACCGATCTGCGGATCTGAGCGGTCAGAAGATTACGGTCTTAACCAATCAGCCCCATCTGCGTTCTGCCGAAGCACTTGCCATGTGGTTTAACCGGGAAACCGGTGCAGTGGTCCAGAATGTCGTGGTCAATTATGAAGAAACCCTGAATTACATACTCAAAGATGTCCTGGGAGACTCACCCCAGTTGGATGTGCTGATGATATGGTATGCTGATCTGGGAACCCTGGCTGAAAAGAATGTGATCACGGATCTTACAGATTTTAGAAATAAAAACAGGGAAATCATCCGGCCTGATGATTTTATTCCCAGCCTTTATACTCCTTATACATTATATAAAGGAAGACGATGGGCACTTCCTTATGACGGGGATACACACGTCCTGTTCTATCGTAAGTCCCTGCTGAAAAAATATGACCTGGCTCCCCCCGGAACATGGGAAGACTACGCAGCAATATCCCGGGTTATTACCGAAAAGGAAAAGCACAACGGTATTTATGGCTCGGTGATCATGGCATTTCCTGCGCCTATGCTTATCATATCCGGTTTTATGAACAGGCTGGGGGGTTATGGCGGAAATCTTCTGGATCAGGAAAATCGCCCTATGGTGAACAGCCCCGAGGCAGTGGCCGCGCTTTCCATTATGATTGAAAATGCCCGTTACGCGCTGCCCACACCCCTGGAAACGGATTTCGATATATCCAAAGATGCGTTTCTGTCCGGAAGGGTTGCTATGGCAGAACAGTGGACAGATGTCGGGATCATGGCTGAGGACCCTGCACAGTCTCTTATCCGGGGAGACTGGGGGGTGATTCAGATCCCCATGGGTTCCGGAGCCGGAGCGCGTCACGCGCCCGCACTTAATGCAGGATTTTCACTTGCAATTTCAAAGAAAGCTCCCAATACTGATGTAGCGCTCAGTTATTTACTGTTTGCCACGCGGCCCGACATTACCCTGCGCCTCAATCTGATCAACGGGGGAATAGATCCGACGCGGATTTCCGTATTCGAATCCGAAAAATACCGGGATTTTGCCCCCAAAATAAGCATAGCGGCCCGGGCAGCATTGCACGGTGCAGCAGCCTGGCCCAATATTCCCATGACCCCCCGGCTGCTGGATGCCCTCTCAAACAACCTTGTCATGGCTTTGGAACACCGCAAATCAGCGCGGCAGGCTTTGGATGACACGCAGACGCACTGGCTTGAAATTCTGAAACAGGGTGAATGAGATGAAAGCAAAACGTATTCGTCTGCTACTCTGGCATAAAATCCTGTTACTGCTGGCCGGTTCAATTATTACCCTGACTATCGGGCTTGCTTCGGCCGCGTGGGAATCTTTGGGTCAGGCCCGTCAGCAGATCAGAACCGATGGCGAAGAGCTGCTTTCCAGTCAGGCGGAAATCTTTCTGGAAAAATTCGTCAGAGGTCAGGCAGCCACTCTTGATCTTCATCTGTCCCAGGCCCGATCCGCGGCAGCATATGGCGCAATATTCATAGAGGAACATCTGAGGCCCGGGAATATCCGGGATGACGAACTTATAGACAATTTTCTGCCCATGCTGATGAAACAAAACAGTTATATCACAACAGCCTATTTTGTCCTTCCTTCGGGCCGTCTGCGGATGTGTCGGATCATGAACCCTGATTTCGAAATACCACGGGAATTTAATCTTACGCATGAGCCTTTTTTCCCCGGTCAGTGGTCAGTTGCAACTGACAACGAACTAACAACTGACAAGGTAAAATGGAGCCAGGTTCATGTCAATCCGCTTATTTTCACACATGATATGGTGGTTGATGCGGTTGCTCCTGTTATTACGGACAGCATCGTAAGGGGCTATGTCGGGGTTTCTTTCTCATTAACCAGACTGTTTGCCCAGTTCAGCCAGTCCCAGCCTGTTCGCGGGGGATATTCTTTCCTGATTGATACTGATTATCAACTGGTCGGAGCGCCGCCCCATGCACGGGTCGAACTGTCCCCCCCGGGAAGATATGTTCCCAGGGGAATTATTGATCTTAAAAATACCAGTGACTTCGAATCAGCGGTCACGTTACGGAATATGGTACTGGGCGGATCTTTTGTGAAAAAAATAGAAAGCAGGGGAGAAATGAAATACCTGGCCTGCCGTCCGCTGGGGAATATCAACTGGAGACTCGGACTTATGGTTCCTGTTTCCATAGCAACGGCCGCGTCCGAGCAACTGACTGAAATTGTAGAAGCCCGTATGCGTCAGACCATCATGGAAATGCTTATCTGGTCCGTAGGACTGCTTTGCATGGCCCTGATCGCGGGAGGGGCCCTGGTTCGCCAGCTCATTCTTCCCATCCGGGAGATGTCCTCGGCAGCCAGATACATTGCCAGCGGAAATTTTGACCGCCAGGTGAAGATCACGAGTTATGATGAAATCGGCAGCCTGGCTTTTACCTTTAACGTGATGGCTGATAAGATACAGTCCATGATCATGAACCTGGAATACGCCAACCAGGAACTGATTCTGAAAAACAAAGCATTGGAAAAAGAAATCCGCGAGCGCAGGCGCATGGAAGAAGAAGTCCGTAAACTGAACGAGGAACTGGAACACCGGGTAGAGGCGAGAATGAAGGAACTGCGTTCGGTCAACCGGGCATTACAGAAAGCCAAGGAAACAGCAGATGCTTCGGCCAGGGCCAAAAGCACATTTCTGGCAAACATGAGCCATGAGATACGCACCCCGATGAACGGCATTATCGGTATGTGCGACCTGATCCTGATCACAAACCCGGATCCCAGGCAGGAAGAATACCTGAATATTATCCGCAAATCCGCCCGGGCCCTTCTCAGGCTGATCAACGACATTCTTGACTTTTCCAAAATCGAAGCAGGGAAATTCGATTTCGAATGTATCCCGTTCTCACTCAGGGAAGTTGTAGAAGGGGTTTCTGATATGTTCATAGAGAAGACGACGGAAAAAGATATTGAAATGATTGTGCATATACGGCCCGATGTTCCCCGGAGAATTATCGGTGACCCCCTGCGCCTCCGACAGATTCTCCTGAACCTCGCATCCAATGCCTTCAAGTTTACAGATAAGGGCGAGATAGAAATTTCAGTGAGTTGTCCGTCGTCAGTTGTCAGTGGTCAGTTGCCCGCCGGAGAACTCGGCAACGGACAACGGACAACGGACAACGGACAACTGGCCGAACTGCTCTTCTGTGTGAGGGATACCGGCATCGGTATTGCATCGGAAATCCAGGACAAACTTTTCGAGGCTTTCATCCAGGCAGACGACTCTGTTACCAGGAAATACGACGGAACGGGCCTGGGGCTGGCAATCTGCAGGCGAATTGTCAATATGATGGGAGGGGACATATGGGTGGAAAGTTCGACTGGCTGCACTTCTTTTTATTTTACAGCCAAATTTGGCATGGCTCCTCATAAAGCTGTCCCCTCACCCGATCTTCCCGATGAACTGAAAGGCCGCATTATCCTGGTAGTTGAGGATAACCCCTCCTCCCTGGTAGTGGCAAAAGAACTTCTCACATTCTTCGGCTTCAGGGTTGTTACGGCCAGATCTGCCGAAGAGGGGTTTCGACTATACAGGCGCGGCGCTCACTTTGACCTGATTCTCATGGATATAAGACTCCCGGGAACAGACGGCATCACTGCTTCGGAAAATATCAGGAGAGAAATGGGCCCGGATGCACCCCCGATTATTCTGAACACAGCATTCGGGGGAGAAGCTATCATGCAACGGGCCAGGGAGGCCGATATCGGCTATCTGATCAAACCCCTCAGGCCCTCCCTGCTTTTTGAAACCGTTACAGAGGTATTGGGATACAAAACCCTTTATCGCCGGGGGGATACTGCTTCTGAAAACGATACGGATACCCTGTCTTCCGAACAATACAAGGATATCTGTGTTCTGCTTGTTGAAGACCACCCTGTTAACCGGCGGGTTGCCACCGAAATCCTGGAGATGACGAGTATCTCAGTGGATACCGCTGTCAACGGTGTTGAAGCTGTGGAAGCTGTCAGGAAGAAGAATTATGACGCTGTACTGATGGATATCCAGATGCCCAAAATGGACGGCATCCGGGCGTCACAGGAGATTCGGAAGTGGGAAAAAGGCCTCTGCTCCCCCGTAAAGCCGGTTCCGATCATTGCAATGACTGCTTATGCCATGTCCGGGGATCGGGAAAAATGCCTTGAAGCCGGTATGAATGACTATATTCCCAAACCTATTGACCGGAAAATACTGTTCTCAGCACTCCGGGAAAATATCCCGCGAATGCGGAATCAGGAGAGAAAATCCGACATCATGCAGCCGGCAGTCGAAATACCGGATCTGCCCGGCTTGGACATAGCAGAGGGACTGGAACGACTCGGAGGATCCCGGGAGCTTTATGCGGATATTCTCAAAGACTTCTGCGAATCCCAGGAGGGGCTAATCCCTGAACTGCGTAATTCTATCGAAAAAAAGGATTTCAGGAATGCCATGCACAAGGTCCACGCGTTGAAAGGAGCGGCAGGAAATGTGTCGGCAACCCGGCTCAGGAACGCCGCGAAAGCCCTGGAAGATGCGTGTACTCATGAAAATGAGCAGCAGATGGAGGAATCCCTGGCAAATGTGGAAGAATCGCTTTCCGAAGTGACAGCATCTTCGGCCAGGTTGTCAAGAGACAAGAGCAGGAGGCAGGAGACTGCAAAGACCGGGAAGAAGACAGAATCTCATGATCCGTCAGCACTTCGTGAACATTTCGAATCCCTGCGAAAGCATCTCCGGGATTTTGACCCCGTAAAATCTGCATCTTGTTTCAAAATAATCCGATCCGAGATTCATTCCGATGAATTGGAAACACATCTGGAGGCATTGGAAAGCCGGATCAATGCCTACAGCTTTGACGAAGCAGAAGAAATCGTAAATCGGCTTTTGTCAGTAGTCGGTAGTGGGCAGTGAGCAGTCGGCAGTTGGCAGTCGGCAGTAAGCAGTCGGCAGTGAGCAGTCGGCAGTGAGCAGTCGGCAGTGAGCAGTCGGCAGTGAGCAGTCGGCAGTGAGCAGTCGGCAGTCAGTGGTCAATTGTAAATGGCTACTGCCTACTGCTTACTGCCGACTGCCCGCTGCCGACTGCCCACTGCTTACTGGCTACTGCCCACTGGCTACTGCCTACTGGCTACTGCCTACTGGCTACTGCCCACTGCTTACTGCCCACTGCTTACTGCCCACTGCTTACTGCTTACTGCTTACTGGCTACTGCTTACTGCTTACTGCTTACTGCCCACTGCTTACTGGCTACTGACAACTGCCAACTGACAACTGACAACTGAGGAACAGAACCAATGAATGACATCCGAATCGACCATTTGCTTATAGATGATCTGAAAAAGCGTATTGCAAAACTGTCGGCCGAGCTGGCGAGTTCAGGGAAAAAACTTAACAGGGAGATTGCAAAGCGCAGACGAGCCGAGGCCGGACTACGGGAGAGCAGGGAGATATTTTATTCGTTTATGCGATACCAGCCGGTTTTGGCATTTATGAAAGATCGGGACGGACACTATATTTACCTCAACGAAGCCTATAAAAAAATTCTGAATGTAAATCCCGCAGATATCATCGGTAAGAGAGATGATGAACTGTGGCCCCCTGATGTGGCAGAACGCCTCAGGGCAAATGATAAAACCGTGATGTCCGAAGGACGGGTTCTGGATACGGTTGAAGTTGTAAGAGCAGGGAATGAAACCAGGTATCATCTGATTTCAAAATTCCCTGTATTCAAAAACGGAAAACCTTTCTTCATAGGAGGCTCTGCTATTGATATTACAGATAAAGTGCGCGCCGAAGAGGAAATTGCCAAACTAAAAAAAAGTCTCGAAGAAACATTGAAAAAGGAAGAAAAATCAGGAAAACCGAATCCCGAATCCCGAATTCCGGAGATACTGCCGGGTCTGAATATATCAGAAGGGCTGCAGCGACTCGACGGTTCCTGGGAGCTTTACCTGGATATCCTCCTGTTCTTCTGCGAGGATAAGAAGAATTTTGTCAGAGACTTCAGAGAGCTTATTAAAAAAAGAGATTTTGAAGCCGCTATGGTCAATATTCACTCGCTAAAAGGATCTGCTGCCACCGTCGGGGCCACAAGTGTCAGGGATATTGCAAAAATACTTGAAGAAGCATGCCGTGATAAAAATGAGGAACTGATAGTGGGCCTGATCGAGCCTTTGGCGGAAGGGCTTATGGAGGTGACAAACTCTTGTGAAAAGATACCTGTATCCCCGGATATGAAAAAAAATGAGACAGAACATATTGAAATCATAAAAGATGCTGACATATCATATATTCTCGGATTATTTGAAAAATTAGGCAAAGCTATTCAGGAATCTGATCCCCTGGAATCGGAATCCTGCATAAAAGAAATTAAAACCTGTTTTCCATCTGAAAATTTCGGAACCGAAGCCGGACGTCTGTTTCAGAAACTGATCAGGCAGATAGATAATTACAGTTTTGATGATGCCGGGAAGATATTGGACAGGCTTGTTTCGGAGATAAAAAGCGTGATGCGTGATGCGTGATGCGTGAAACGTGAAACGTGAAACGTGAAACGTGATGCGTGATGCGCGATTTGAGATTTGGAGTATTGTAGGGCGCTCGGGATCAGCCAACCATTACCCCGGAGAAGACGTGTGAGACTGCCAAAACCTCGGAGGTCTGGTTTCGCTTGCTGAGTCGCCCCCGTTAAGACCTCCGAGGTTTTCAAAATATCGCCCGGAGAAGACGTGTGAGACTGCCGAAACCTCGGAGGTCTGGTTTTGCCCGGAGTCGCCCCGGTAAGACCTCCGAGGTTTTCGAAATATCGCCCGGAAAAGACGCGTGAGACTGCCGAAACCTCGGAGGTCTGGTTTCGCCCCGGAGTTGCCCCCGGAAAAGACCTCCGAGGTTTTCAAAATATCGCCCGGAGAAGACATGTGAGACTGCCGAAACCTCGGAGGTCTGGTTTTGCTTGCTGAGTCGCCCCCGTTAAGACCTCCGAGGTTTTCAAAATATCGTCCGGAGAAGACGTGTGAGACTGCCGAAACCTCGGAGGTCTGGTTTCGCCCCGGAGTCGCCCCCGTTAAGACCTCCGAGGTTTTCGAAATATCGTCCGGAGAAGACGTGTGAGACTGCCGAAACCTCGGAGGTCTGGTTTTGCTTGCTGAGTTGTAGGGGCAAGCCCTATATTCCTATGGTGTGGGGGATTTGTCAATTAGTCAGCAAGCATTGCCTTGCATTTACCGAGTTTATGGTTATAATAAATCTGATATGGAAAAAATTATAAGATTTTATAAACTGAGAAACCGGGTATCTGACAAGACTCAGTAGATCGAAAACTTTCGCAAGCAGTGGATTCCGGGTTAAAATCGGAAAACATCCCTTTTCCGATTTTCCCCGGAATGACAGTATGTTAAATTGTCATTCCGGGGAAAATTAAAAAACGGATGTTTTTTAATTTTAAGTCGGCAGGCGCTAATTCCGCCTAACGGCTCCATTTCCGCACTCCTTTCTAAAAAAGGATGTGCTGAATATTGACCACACAGTTATCACGCTTATCTTAAAAAGAAAAAAGGTTTCTGCTGAAAAATATATGTTCGGGAAAGGAAAAAAATGAATATATCAGACAAAATGGCCGGTATAAATCCGGTAAGGCTCGGGCCTGACAGCGAATTCAAGTTCGAATGCCACAAAGATGTAAAATGTTTCACCAAATGCTGTAAAGGGATTAACATCATATTAACCCCCTATGATATTATCCGCCTTAAAAACCGCCTGGAATTACCATCAGAGGATTTCCTGGCTTTATATACGGAACCTCAGATCCTGGAAAAAACAGATCTGCCCATTGTCACACTGAAGCTTTTAGAGGATGATGACTCAAAACCATGCCCGTTTGTGAGAGATGACGGATGTATTGTTTATGAGGACAGACCCACAACATGCCGATATTACCCGCTGGGAATGGCCTCATTGGTCCACAAAGAAGGCGCGGATGACAAAGAATTCTATTTTTTTGTGAATGAGCCTCACTGCCTTGGTTTTGAGGAGAAAAAAGAATGGACTATCCGGGAATGGCGCAAGGATCAGGCCGTGGATATCCATGATGAAATTAATAGTGAATGGACGGATCTGGTCGTAAGAAAGCGGTCATTCCCCCCGAATATCAAATTTACAGAAGAGAGCAAGAAGATGTTCTTTCTTGCAAGCTATAATATTGATAAATTCAAAGAGTTTGTCTTTGAAAGCTCGTTCCTTGACCGCTATAACATTGACGCTGAAACTGTGGAAAAGATCAGGGCTGATGAAATTGAACTCCTGAGATTTGGCATGAAATGGCTTAAAACCATCCTTTTTAAAGAGGGCGCAGACGATGGTTCCTTCCAGCTAAAAGAAGAAGAAGGAAGTCCTTCCTAAGCTTGTTGTTCCGCCTGCCAGGAGCTTTAACCGGTTCTGGTGGGCAAAGCCCACCCCCGGTTCAGAGAAACTTACTCAACAATTATTTCCAGCTTTTCAGTCGCGTTTTCAATCTCAATCAGTGTCCCCTTAGGGCCTTCCTTAGCAAAAAGTCCGCTCAGTTCCTGCAAGTTGATCCCCTCAGTATCCAAAGAAGTTTTCACTTTACTGGGAAGAAGCTTTTCAGAAATATGAAGTGAGGAAAGGGGAATGGTGATTTTGGTTTCCGGCTCTCTTTTTCCTGGTTTGTAAATTTGTATTTTTAATATTCGCGTCATTTTTTCCTCCTGAAAAAATTAAAAATCAACAGGTCATTTATTTTTTAAGGACGTTTATCATAATTTGAAATTTTTGCAACCTTAATCAGATATGCGTGTTTAATTTTTGGTGTCTGGTAATTTCGTTTCGGTTATTTGTCTGAACTCGGATTTACAGGATTAAGGGATTTACAGGATTAACCCCGGCAATTCTTTATCCTGTGAATCCGAATTTGTCTGAACTCGGATTTGCAGGATTAAGGGACAGACAGGATTTACAGAATGCTATCCTGACAATCCTTTAATCCTGACCATCCGAGTTCAGACAAATGGCAGAAACGATTTGAAAAATCGTTCTACATCCGCGGTTTTTTCGGAACGATTTGCAAAATCGGCCCTGATCTTCGTTCCGACCATTTGTCTGAACTCGGATTTACAGGATTAAGGGATTTACAAGATTAACCCGGCAATTCTTTATCCTGTGAATCCGATTCAGGCAAGGAAAACGGTCCCTCTCCTGCCCGTTAGCGGCCTTTCCTGCTCGGTTCGGATTGAACCCCGTTGCGGTGGATTTGTCAATCCCCCGCGAGCAGTCCTGCCCGCGAGCGGCCCCTTTCCTGCTCGGTTCGGATTGACAAATCCGAACCACCGTTGCGAAATTTGTCAATCTCCCGCGAGTACCTGCAAAAAACTGAACACCAAATACAAAATAAAATGAACACCGCGGTTGATTGAATCTTATTTATTTGATAAAGGGCAGTCAGAGCAGATTCAGCAACAACGGATTCCGGCATGACTCCCCTTTTGTAACATGTTTATTTTTAAAAAATCATAACCTATCGGCTACAATGAAACCAAACACAAAAAACAAACACTAAATTAAGGATCGGTGAATTTATGAAATATGTAATTATCGGAAACGGTGTCGCGGGGATTCATGCAGCCGAAGCGATCCGTCAGCTTGATACGGAAGGCAGTATCACCATGATCGGGGATGAAGCCCATGATCCCTACTGCCGTCCCATGATCAGCCATGTGCTTGACGGTTCTGTTACGCCGGACAGGCTGCCCATCCGCGATGCAGGCTTTTATGATGAACTTAACATCACACCTGTGCTGGGAAAAAGGGTGACGGGCATTGATGTGAACAATCAGACGGTTTTCATCCAGGAGAAAACCGGCAGCAGCAGTATGGACACTTCCCATACACTGATGGGGCTTATCTGCAAACTGCTGAGTGTTCTCCTGGGGGATGATCCAGGTTCTGAAACCGGACCAAAGGATTTCCGAAAGGTTTTTCCCTATGACAAACTGCTGATTGCTACAGGAGCCGACCCCCGGCCCGTCAAAGCCGAAGGCCTGAATCTGAAGAATATTTTTTATATGCGTACCCAGGAACATGTCAGCCAGATGCTTGAGGTTCTTCCGGATGCTGAAAACGCACTGGTTCTGGGGGGAGGCCTGGTGGGGTTCAAAGCAGCCTACGGCCTGCTTCGCCGGGGATTGAATGTCACCATGCTTATTCGCTCTGGATACCCGCTTTCCATGCAGGTTGATGAAACTGCCGGGAAAATCATCCTGGACGAGCTTCTGAGTCATGGTCTGAAAGTAAAAACAGGGACAGAAGTTAAAGTATTTGAGGGAACTGACAGGGTAAAAGCCGCGCATCTTTCCGACGGAACAGAGGTATCCTGTGATATGGTCGTCATAGGCAAAGGTGTGCTGCCCGCGCTTTCTTTTGTGCCTGACAAAATTCAGACCGATCTGGGAATACTGGTAAATCCCTATATGGAAACCAGTATCCCGGGAATTTTTGCAGCCGGGGACGTGGCAGAGTCGGTTGATATTTCTCGAAAAACCCCGTGGGTTAATGCCATATGGCCCGAAGCTGTGAACCAGGGCCGCGCTGCCGGGATGAATATGGCAGGCCGCCAAGTGGCATATAAAGGAAGCCTGAGCCGGAATGTGATTCGGATTTTCAACCTTGATGTAATGACCGCTGGCATCGTAAACCCCCCGGATGATCCGTCATACGAAATCCTGAGTTCCCGGAATAATCGTCTGGATATCTATAGGAAGCTGGTGTTCCGGGAGGATAAACTGGTTGGATATGTTATGGTGAATTCTGTTGAGCAGGGCGGTATCCTGACATCCCTGATACAAAACGAAATCCCCGTCAGAAAAGATTGTCAGTGGTCAGTAGTCAGTAGTCCGTTGTCTGTTATCAGCGGACAACTGACAAATTGAAAGGAGACTTTTATGAAACAAGTTGTGGTCCACCCGGAGCGGTGCCTGGGCTGTATGCAGTGTATGATTGCCTGTGCAACGGCCCATTCTCAAAGCAAGATATTGTTTTCTGCCACACTGGAAGATCCCCTGCCCAAACCCCGGGTACACCTGGGCGCTGGATTGTACGCAGAGGGATTTCCCAACCGCTGCAGGCACTGTGAGCCTGCCCCCTGTATGCTTGCATGTCTTCCCGGGGCTGTTTTCCGTGATCCGGAGAGGGATACTGTTCTCATTGATCCGGACAGGTGCATTAACTGCGCGTCCTGCGCTATGGCCTGCCCCTTCGGCGTGATCCGTTATTATCAGGATCATACAGCACCCCCGGGAAAAACAGTGGCAGTTAAGTGTGATAACTGCCTGGAACGCCAGGAACAGGGACTGATCCCTGCATGTGCGGAAGTCTGCAAATCCGGCGCGCTGACCTTTGAAGAAACTTCGGATGCTATGAAAAGAAAAACAGATGTAGTCGCGCGAAGCGTGTCAGCAGATATCAGTCAGACAGAACTTTCACCCGGCTTTGCATTGCTGAATACGATCAGGAAAGCCCAGGCAGGATTATCAGCCGGAAACTAAGCTTTTTGGTAACTACTCAGCCCTTGTTCCCAAACTCCGTTTGGGAACACACTTGCAGGCAGACTCTGTCTGCAAAAAGCAGTATCGGGTAAAGCGGACATGCAAAACAGGAGTTTTGCGGGCAATCGCGTTCCCAAACGGAGTTTGGGAACGAGGACTCAGAGCGGGTGGCTGTGCAACTTATAATAATGCCACGAAGGCGCGAAGTCTCACGAAGATTCTTTGTGCTTCTTTGTGTCTTCGTGTCTTTGTGGCATTATTTCTCTTCGGTTAAAAAAAGTTGCACATGGCTTTAGTTACGTTTTTTGTTTCTTAACCGGTTCGTTTCCATGAAGGAGATAAAAGTATGAGCAAAACATATGAAAACAATACCATCACAGAAGATGGTCAGTTGTTGTTGAAAAAGGCGGAAAAAGATCAGGTTGAAACTGTATGGGACAGATATAACGCTCAACTGCCGCAGTGCGGTTACTGCGAGATGGGTCTGAGCTGCCGTGTATGCGTTATGGGACCGTGCCGGGTTGATCCTTTCGGTGAGGGCCCCCAGCAAGGGGTGTGCGGGGCCGACGCTGACATCATCGTGGCCCGGAACCTGGGGCGTATGATCGCGGCAGGTGCGGCATCCCATTCTGATCATGGCCGTGACTTGGTGGAAGTCCTGGCGGGCGTGGCAGAAGGCACTGCCCCGGGTTACGAGATCAGGGATGCTGAAAAGCTGAGAAATGTGGCTGCTGAGTACGGGATCGAAACAGATGGAAAAGAAGAGCTTGTAATTGCAGGAGAACTCGCGGACGCCATGCAGGAGGACTTCGGAACCCGGAAAAAGGAACTGACCCTTGTAAAAAGAGCGCCTGAAAAACGTCAGGAACTCTGGAGAAAGCTGGGGGTGATGCCCAGAGGAATTGACCGGGAAACCTCTGAAATGATGCATCGTACACACATGGGGGTTGATAATGGCTGGCAGAGCCTGCTTCTTCACGGTATCCGGAATGCCCTGTCCGACGGGTGGGGCGGCTCTATGATTGCCACCGACGTGTCAGACATCCTTTTCGGAACCCCAGCTCCCGCACCCACAAGCGCGAATGTGGGTGTATTAAAGGAAGATCAGGTCAACATTATCGTACACGGGCATAATCCTGTTGTCTCCGAAATGATACTGCTGGCGTGCCAGGATAATGAAATCCTGGGACTGGCTGAGGAAAAAGGCGCGAAAGGCATAAATGTTGCAGGAGTATGCTGTACGGGGAACGAGCTTCTCATGCGCCACGGTGTTGCCATGGCCGGAAATCATCTTACCACGGAACTGGTTCTTGCAACCGGGGCAGCAGATATGATGATCGTGGATTATCAGTGCATTATGCCGGCGCTGGGAACCGTGGCAGCCTGTTATCATACAAAAATGATCAGTACCAGCGATAAGGCCCGGTTCCCCGGCATGGAGCACCGGGAATTCCATCCTGACAATGCATCGGAACTGGCAAAAGAGCTGGTAAAAGAGGCTGTGGAAAATTTTGAGAATCGCGGGGAAGTTTATCTGCCTGTGGAGCCTGTCCCCGCAATCGGCGGATTTTCCGTGGAAGCTGTCCTCAGGGCACTGGGCGGAACTCCCCAGCCGCTCATTGACGCCATTGCTTCCGGGAAGATACGGGGAGCAGTCGGCATTGTGGGCTGCAATAATCCTAAGATCAAACAGGATTACGGCCATGTAACCCTTACCAGGCGGCTGATTGAGAATGACATCCTTGTGGTGGATACAGGGTGCGCCGCGGTGGCCAATGCAAAAGCCGGGTTCAAGATACCTGAGGCCATTGAATTTGCGGGTCCCGGGTTGAAAGAAATATGCGGATCGCTGGGCATTCCGCCGGTACTCCATTTCGGCAGTTGTGTAGATAACGTCCGAATCCTGGTGCTGGCTTCTGCCCTGGCAAACGCGCTGAATGTTGACATCAGCGATCTGCCCATTGTAGCGGCCGCGCCGGAATGGTATTCTGAAAAAGCAATATCCATCGGCGTATATGCTGTAGGCTCAGGGATTTATACAGTTCTGGGACCCATGCCGCCCATCACAGGAAGCATGAATGTGGTGAAACTGCTTACCGAGGGACTTAATGATGTGGTCGGTGCGGCATTCGCAGTGGAACCTGATCCTGAAAAAGCCGCGGTGCTGATCCGGCAGCACATTGAGGGGAAACGGGAAAAACTAGGATTGTAAATAACTCGTGAGTCGTAAGTTCTCATAAATAGCTGAAATGACTCACCGGGAAACTCCCCCCTTTTTTAAAGGGGGGCCGGGGGATTTCCCTCAACCTGCTGAAATCCCCCTGAATCCCACTTTAAAAAAGGGGGACTCAGAACAGCGGCTTCAGAGAACTTATGACTGTCGAGTAAATAAATTCGTTTATACTTTTCCCGGATGTAGAACAATTTTTCAAATTGTTTTAAACAATTTGAAAAATTGTTCTACATAAATCCCAAATTCCTATCAGTATTTGGGATTTATTTGGAATTTGTCAGTTTGGGATTTGTTTGGGATCTGGGCTTTGGCGGGAAAAATTTCAGATACTTTTTCTTTGCCTTTCTATACATATAAGAACACAGATCGTAAAGTTTGCTGTGAGTATAAAACAGTAATGCAAACAATATGATAAGCGGAATAATACCTTCAAGCCTTCCTCCTTCCATAACATACTCCTTTCTTTGATAAAGCTTCGGACTTCCGAAGCACGTATTGACATCATGCATTTCGGATATCGCAATGATCGTGAGTGTCAGAATTCTCGGAGACAACAGCCTGTATGACAGATTTCAGATAAAACCGCCTTGACTTTATCTTTAATAAAAATGGCCATCTCTGTCTGCAACATCAATATATCATTTCTCTCTTCCGTTTACGGTATCCTCCGGGAGCATATAACAGAATTGGCTGTAATCGGCTACTGAAAAATTAATATCCTACATTTCGGAATGCGCCCAGTGTACACAGTTTCCATTGAAATCAGTTTACTTATTGATAACGCAAGGTATTTTTATTATAATATCGTTCCGATGTCCGGATATTTCTTTAACAGTTTGAACAAATAGTTATAAATTTAATCACATCCGGCAGATCGAAAACTTATGCGGACAGTGGATTCCGGGTTAAGGTGATTTCCAGAAAAGAATATACCACGGAACACACGGAATACACGAAAAAAAGAGAGCGTCCTTCATTTTCCGGTTCCGGCGGTTGCCGAACTGCGAACCCGGAGTGTCAGTTGCCTTTGTGCCGATATGAAAGATGCCGGAAAAAGAATATGATTCCGATAATTCCGTGTCTTTCGCGGTTAAAAATCAGCTTACGGTATGTTCTTTATTGTTATTGGAAATCGCCTATTATTATTACCTGAATGGGTTAATCCGGAAACGGATGCATGAATCGGTTGAATTGGTATAGTACACCACTTTTTAAGTTCGTCCCCCTTTTTTAAAGGGGCAGGGGGATTTTATGTTACAAAAAAGGTGGTTGCGGCGGAAATCCCCCCTGCCCCCTTAAAAAAGGGGGAGGAATTTACAAGTTGATGTAATAGGTATATCCTCCTGTTACTTTTTATTATATTATGTTCATTAAAAATTGTATTTCCGATAAGGATATGCTATATAAGAGATTTTTTGTCAGCAAGTTTCATTCTTCGTTGTGGCCGCAGATCATGAAAGTTCCCCGGAATGACAGTATCAGTAGATCAGTAGATCGGAAACTTTTGCAGACAGTGGTTAAAATCGGAAAACATCCGTTTTCCGATTTTCCGTTCCCTTCGACAGGCTCAGGGACAGTGGCAGGCTCAGGGACAGTAGTACACCACTTTTTAAGTTCGTCCCCTTTTTTAAAGGGGGCCGGGGGATTTTACGTTACTAAAAAAGGGTGTTGCAGCAGAAATCCCCCCTGCCTTTAAAAAGGGGAGAGGAATTTACAAGTGGATGTAGCAGCAGGCTCAGGGCAGTGAGCCTGTCGGACTGTCAGACTGTCAGACTGTCGGACTGAATGATGAAACCGCTGTATACGTAATTTCCTGTACAAGTACAAAAAATAAAGGTATAAAAGATAAGACAATGAAAAAACTATCCGAATTCATATCCCTGCTATCACCGCTGGATGTGCTGAACTTTCAGGATGTCCCGATAAATAATATTGCCTGCTGTCCCGATGAAGTCAGGGAGGGCTCGTTTTACTGTATTATTGATGAATTCCTCCAGTACGGGCACTGGATAAAGGGCACGGACATGCTTGCTTCGGCTGAACCAGGAAAGACCGCCGCACTGCTGCTTGAACAGCCGATTCCCGACATGAACGTACCGCAACTGGTTGTGACTGACGCACGCAAAGCAATGGCACACGCCGCGAAATATTTTTACGATGCACCTGACCAAAATATGAAGATTATCGGCGTCACCGGAACCAATGGCAAAACCACCACCACCCACCTGATCAGCAGGACGCTTACAGCCTGCGGTGTGGGGTCCGCGGCACTGGGTACGCTGGGCTTATATACAGGCGCTGAAAAATATGCGGACATGATTTATACAACCTCCCTTTCGCCCACTCTTTTTGAAACCCTGGACAAACTGCGCGCTATAGATATAACGGCCCTTGCAATGGAGATATCTTCCCACGGGCTGAAGCTGGATCGGGTATTCGGCCTGGACGTTGATGTGGCTGTGTTTACGAATCTTAGCCGCGATCACCTGGATTTCCACGAAACTATGGAAGATTACCGTCAGGCCAAAATTTCGCTTTTCACGGGGCTGAAGCCGGATGCAATAGCGGTGGTGAATTCCGATGATGCTCTCGGAAGGAAAATCATCTCCCTTTCTCCCTGTCCGGTAATTGATTACGGATGCTCTCCCCGGGCCATGCTGAGAGCAGAGGATATACGGTATTCTCCGAAAGGAACTGCTTTTCGTCTCTGCTACCAGGACACTGTTCTTGAGATGAGGCCATCGCTGGTGGGGGATTTCAATGTTTATAATCTGCTCGCGGCCGCGGGGGCCTGCCTCGCGCTCGGATCAGAGCCGGAAAAGCTGCGAATCGCCAGCCAGGAACTGAGCGGCGTACCGGGACGCTTGGAGATGATCCCCCTGCCGGAGGAACGGACAGGAATCGTGGATTATGCCCATACCCCGGATTCCCTTGAAAAAGTGCTGAACGCTTTGCGGGCAGCCGGGTCAGGACGAATTATCACGGTATTCGGATGCGGCGGAGACCGGGACAGGGGTAAACGCCCGCTCATGGGAGAAATCGCGGCGCGCCTTTCCGATAAGTGCGTTGTAACCTCGGACAATCCCCGGCGTGAGAATCCTGCGAAAATTATTGAAGATATCCTGGCTGGTATGCCTGACGGCATGATTGTCGAGCAGGAACGGCGGGAAGCCATTCGCAGGGCTTATGAGATGAGCCGGCCCGGTGATATCATCCTGGTGGCCGGCAAGGGGCATGAGCCTTACCAGATTATCGGGGATGAGAAGTTTCCCTTTGATGACCGGGAGGAATTGGGAAGGGTGAAAGGTGAAGAGTGAAGAGTGAAGAGTGAAACTTGAGTTTTCAGTTCATAACTACATAACTATAAGGATTGCTTATAAAACGTGATTATTATAAAAAATC
>JAUCGG010000020.1:31114-45052 GCA_030378015.1 Desulfococcaceae bacterium HSG8 | reverse complement strand
AAAAAAGCAATTAATATCGGTTCTTATATAAACGAGGATTCCCTAACCTTTGCCAGATAATGATTTACAGCTTAGAAACAAATTTTCGAGCAACTTTTAAGTTATATTATTTATCTTAATTTTATCAGCAGATGGAAACGGGTGTAATTAATTAAAAGTGTCAGGCAGGCCTTGTTCCCAAACTCCGTTTGGGAACACACCCGGCAAACTCTGTTTGCAAAACGGAGTTTTGCGTGCAATTGCGTTCCCAAACGGAGTTTGGGAACGAGGCTGCTCATCCTGACTGCTCATCCTGACACTTTTAATTGCACCCGATGGAAACTACTCCCAAAATGCTCGCATAGATTGACAAATCCCGGGCATTTCCCAAGAGAGCATTCCGAGAGTAGTTTACATCTGCTGAGTCTCTATTCCAAAAATCCCATGATTCTCGGAAGCCAGAGAACCATGTCGGGCATGTAGGTTATCAGACCCAGCACAAATATCTGTATGGCCATAAAGGGCATAACGGCTTTGGATACATAGATGATATCCCGGTTGGCAATGGCCCCGGTAATGTATAAACTCACACCCATCGGGGGGGTGCAGTATCCGATGGCCAGGTTGACGGTCAGGATGAGACCGAAGTGCATAACGTCAATCTGAAACGCGTCCAGCATGGGCAGGAATACCGGGCCCAGGATAAGTGTAGCGGAAATGATGTCCATAAACATGCCTACCACTAAGAGCAGTATGTTCATGGCTAAAAGAAATACGACGGGGGACTGAATACTTGAGAGTACCGCTTCGGTGATCTGTCCCGGGATATCTTCCAAGGTGAGATATCGGCCAAAACAGGTGGCGCCGGCTACAATTATCAGGAGTGTGGCGGATGTCACTGCCGAGTTGACCGTGATCTTCTTTACATCACTCAGTTTCATGGATTTGTGGATAAAAAGTTCCACAATAAACGCATACACACAGGCAACCACGGCTGCTTCATTGGCTGTGAAAGCCCCGGAGAAAATTCCTCCGAAGATGATGATGATCAGCATCAGGGACCAGAAGCCCTCTTTTAAAATCCCTATCACTTCGCTCAGATTCGGAACCGGCATCCGCACGATATCTGTTTTTTTCCGGTAAAAGAAATAGCTGTAAACACAAACACCGACAATAATAAGGACACCCGGCAGAAAGCCTGTCAGGAAAAGCCCTTCCAGTGAGACATTGCTGATCATACAGTAAAGAATCATACCGATGCTGGGGGGGATAATGACGCCGAGGTTGGGAGAAGTGGTCATCAGGCCCAGCGTGTATTTCTCATCATACCCGTTTTCCATGAGCGCGGGAATCATAAAACCGCCCAGGGCTACTACTGTGGCAACTGTAGAACCGGAGATGGCGCCGAAAAGGCCGCAGGCAATGACGCCCGCCATGCCAAGACCGCCCGGAAGCCAGCTCACCAGCACGTTAGCGACCTTGATAAGCTTCTCCACAATGGAACCGGCGGTCATGATGTTTCCGCAAAGGATGAAGAAGAGTACCACCACAAGGGCGAACTTGTCGAGGCTTCGGAAGAGAGTTTGTGCTAGCAGGAGAAGCGGCAGATCCGTGAAAGCCAGGAAGCTCAGAAATGCGGTAAAAAAAAGGCACATAAACACGGGGACATAAGCTGCCATGCTCCCCAGGAGAATCAGCAAGACAATAAAATGACTCAGTTCCATAAATACTTTATCCCTTCTTTACTTTTGTTTTGGTTACAGTGAATTTGTAAATCCTCCTCGGTCCCCCTTTAGGGAATTCCAAAAAATAAATTACCGGTTTTCAAAACACGGATCCTTTCTGTAATAAAATCCGTGTATATCCGTGCAGATCCGTGTCCTAATTACCCGCGGTTTTGAGGACACGGATGACACGGATCATTTCAGTAATGAAATCCCGGGCCGGTTTTCCGACACAGGATACATAACGATACACGGATCCTTTCTGTAATAAAATCCGTGCAAATCCGTGCAAATCCGTGTCCTAATTATACCTGCGGTTTTGAGGACACGGATCATTTCAGTAATGAAATCCCGGGCCGGTTTTCCGATCACAGGATACATAACGATACACGGATCATTTCTGTAATAAAATCCGTGCAGATCCGTGTATATCCGTGTCCCATATGGCGGATCGGGTATATTATTTTCGGGTCCCTTACGAAAAGGGCTGCGTATATCTTTCAAGACACCCCGCGAACTCTGTCGGAAGAGGAAACGCTCCTCCTCCGAAACGGACACAAACCAAATTTAAAGATAAGTCAGTACAAAGAAGCGGGTTCCCGGCCTTATCTTTTTTGTAAACTCTCTGGACAACTCCCAGGCTTCTGTCCCGTACCCATGAGACACTTGTATGAATGTCAATCTGTTCATCATAATGCAGGGATTCTTTATACTTGCACAGGGCTTCGGCAACAGTGAGGTGAAGCTGCATTTCCATCAGGGATTTATAAGGAAAGCCGATCTCCCGGAAAAAAGCTTCGCGCGCGATTTCAAATAAATGATAATAGTTTCCATGATAGACGCCCTGACCCAAGTCAATTTCGTAGAGCGGAACCCGTAACGAGCATGTATGAAATCGGGGGTTTTCAGGTTTCATTTTTTACATTAGATGTCCTAAGACCTCCGAGGTTTTGAAAACCTCGGCTTATAATCCGGCTGAAATTATTACTGTCCGAATGCGGAGTGCAAAGCGTTCGACGGGTGCAATTAAAAATGTTAGGAAGTCCTTGTTCCCAAACTCCGTTTGGGAACACACCTGTCCGGCAAACTCTGTTTGCAAAACGGAGTTTTGCGTGCAATTGCGTTCCCAAACGGAGTTTGGGAACGAGGGCACCTAACACTTTTAATTGCACCCGCGTTCGACTGAGCTCACGCCGAAGTCTTGCTTTGCCAGGGATTCTCGCAAAGCAAGACTTCGGCGTGAGCTCAGTCGAACGCTTTATACTCCGCGGTTTTTTCCCGGATGGATAGGCTGAAATTTTACCACTTCGGCTTTCTTCCCCCGTCATAAGGCTTTGCAAGCCGTTCCTCTATCAGCATTTTCGCGAGATCCTTCCCGTCGCAGAATATAGTAGCAAGCATTCTGCCGTATTTATCATCTGTACTGATATTATACAGGTGAATTTTCCTCGCCTTCCTGAGCTTTGATTCTGCAAATTCCTTTGCTTTCACGGCCTTTTTTTTCACTGCCGGGCGCGTGTCTCTGAGTTCCGGTGTATCAATGCCGCGGATACGGATACCTGTGGGTTTTTTGACAATAGGGTTGTGGCCCTTTACATAAGCAAATAAAGTATCTCCGTCATATACCCTGTCAAGTTTTTTTACTTTGCTGTGCCAGATACATTTCGGGTCCCGCTTTGGCAGAGGATCTCTCCGACGCCTGCGGTATAAGAATATTGCAATAATAAGAGCGCCTGTAATTGCTGCAAATGTCGTCATAGTTCAAAGTTCCTGACGCTTTTTAAAGGAAACTGCACACCCCATTTTATTAAGAAAAACAGGCGGAAAAATTTTCTTCTGAATCCGGACATATTAACGAAACAGGTTTTGCAGGTATTTTTATGCAGAGTAGTTTTCGAATTCCCTGATTTAATGCTTTTCAGCCAATACTTCAACACTGTCCTGATAGATTACCTGGACAGTCCGGATAAACATCATGGTTCCGGCCAGCGGTAATATCGCATACAGATAGACCAGAGGTATCTGAAGAATAATGGTCTTCTGCTGTGTTCTCACCTGAAGATCTGCCATCAGCCAACCGTAATAGACTATCAGACCGGAAAATGTCAGTGTCACAAAATTGCTGAAGTAATTGAGAGATGTCTTCAATTTCGGAGCAAGCTGGACCAGGGCGTCAATTTTGATCATGGAACGATTTTTGACCGCAGTGCTGCACCCGATAAGGGTTGTATAAATGATTACCTCTCTGACAAGTTCTTCAGACCAAGCCAGGGAATAGTTGAACCCATATCTTAAAACTACATTGAAGAAAAGCGATACAAGGGCCACCATAACCGCGATAAATAATGTCCATTCTTCAAAAAAGGTCAGTATTTTATCCAAAAAATCCAGAATCTTTCCAAACATGAACGCTTCCTTATGCTGATTTCCCAATACGAAACCCGCCGCTAAACAGGGCTGATCGCCATTCCTGCGTCTGCACGGCGGGGTATCAAAATCCGTCAGTCATCAATTTAAATTACGGTTTGTATCCCATGTAATCCTGGACTTCCTTGAGATAGTTTCCAGACTTGTACTTATCCCCGTCGTACAATTTGTTGATATCTTTCGCGTATTTCTGGTGAGCAGCGTCACCCTGCTTTTTCAGGGTCGCCATTTCCCCATCCGGAAGCTTGAAGAACTGGATACCGGCCGCCTTGGCCTTTCCGATCTGCTCTTCCTCCTGCTGCTTGGTCTCTTCACGAATTTTTGCACAGACATCACGAACAACTTCTTTGAAGGTCTTCTGAAGGTCAGCAGGCAGTTTCTCAAACCATGCTTTGTTAAAGAGCCAGATAAACAGTCCCTGTGCATAGTTAAGCTGGGTATAATACTTGCAAACCTCGAATTTTTTGGTGATGTTGCAAACTATGGGCGTATGGTCAAGACCGGTGATAACCCCTTGTTTGAGGGATACAGGCACATCTGGCCAAGGCATTACAATCGGGTTAAAGCCCCACTGTTTGTAGAGAAGCTGGTTGACCGCTGCTTCGGCAATACGGAATTTGACTTTCTTTGCATCCGCAATGCTCTTGACCGGATCATTTGTGGCCCATCCGTAGTTCCCGTAACCGGTTATGTCAAGGCCCATGATTCCCTGATGATCCATCGCCATCATAAAATGATCAAAAAGCTTGCCGCTGGCAACAAATTTGTCCAATTTATCAAAAGAGTTGACAAGGAAGGGAAGATTGATCAGCCCGAACCGGGGTCCCAGGTTGGTTGAGGCAACAGAACTGCATGCCATGCCCTGTATCGCGCCCATCTGCAACTGGTTCAGAACTTCCACCTCTCCGCCCAGCATGGAAAAAGGTTTATAATCAAAATAAATCTGGCCGTTTGTTCTCTTCCACAGTTCATCACGGATGGCAAAACCGGCATAAACGCCTTTGATTACGGGGTGGGACACATTGGAAACAATACATTTGTATTTTGCACCTGAGGGATCAAAACCGGCTTTCCATTTATCAAGTGAGGGCTTTTTTGCCATTGCCGGACTCATCATCAGCCCGAGGCTTACAAGACAGATTGCTACAAAAACAAATACTTTTCCAAACTTCATCAAGTACCTCCTTTTAAATCAGCTTTTTCTTTAATTAATAAATATCATTCATTTACCAACGGCCATTTATAGTAGCTATATTACAGCTATATTATTCTTTGTCAAGGAAAAAATATTCCTGAATTTCAAATCGGAGATTAACTGATGAAATTTCTATATGATTCAGGATGTTTTCCTGCACAGAAGCTTTATTTCCAGATATTGCTGTTTACAAATCTATTGCATCGCGGTAAGTTGAAAGGGCTTTTTAATCAATTAATTAATGTCAGTAGATGGAAAGTGCTCCCGAAATGCTCGCTTGGGATTGATAAATCCCAAGCTTTTACGGCGGATCTGCGAATTCGTCGGGAGCGGTTCAGTGTATTTTCCATCTGCTGAATGTATGGGAAATCATAAATATAAATAATCAGCAGATTGAAATGCCCGCGGTACAGCACTCCGTCCCCTTGCTCGGATCGGCTTCAGTCGAAGATTGACAAATCCGAGCCACCGGACTTGTCAGTCCGGCGGGACAGACTTAAAAAAAACTGGAGCAACAGATGGAAAATGCCCTGAACCGCTTCCGCGGAATTTGTCAATCCCAAGTAAGCATTTCGGAGTACTTTCCATCTGCTGATTATCAATCCGGGCGGGGTTTTGGAAACAATTTCGATCTGCCGGAGGGGAAAAATGCCGTTAATTACAATTTCACGGAACATAGGGTGCGGCGGCGCTGAAATTGCTCGCAGCGTTGCTGCAGAACTTGATCTGGAGCTTTACGATGATCAGAGACTTCAGGAAGAGGCATTGAAGATGGGGCTTCATTCCGAAGATTTGAAAAGTCTGGATGAAAAGGCTCCGGGCCTGTTTGACCGAATTTTAAACAGGAAGCCCGAATTATATTTCGAATTTACAGAGGCTGTTGTCTATAAGGCTGCCAAACAGGATAGCGGCGTCATCCTGGGGCATGGAAGTCAGTTGCTTCTCCGGGATTTCGGATGTGCGTTTCATGTTCTCATTCATACAAATGAGCCGGCCCGCATCGAAAATATGGTGAATCGCCAAGGGGTAAGCCGCAATATTGCCAAAAAACTGATCCGCAGGAAGGATAACGAGCAAAAAGGCTTCTTCCGGTTTGCGTTTCAGAGGGATTGGGATGATCCTTCCCTGTATGACCTGATCATCAACACAGAAAAGCTTGGCAATGACCTGGCTGCAAAACTCATAACTGGATCAGCCCGTTCGGAAGATATTAACGCGTGCAGTCTGACAGCCACGGAGGCTATGGAAAGGCTGTCCGGGGAAAAAAAGCTCCAAGCAATACTTCTGAAAAACGAAATCAATATGTCCCTGCTGCATATTGAAGTATTCCCCGATGGCAAGGCTTACATCGGCGGTGTGGCTTTTACCAAAGAGGAAAAGGACAGGATCACTGAAGTTACAAAAGATATCCCCGGAGTCTCAGACATTCAGACAGAGATATCGCTGATGCCCCAGGGTGTCTGATTTACGATTTGCGATTTGCGATTTGCGATTTGCGATTTGCGATTTGCGATTTACAATTTGCGATTTACAATTTGCGATTTACGATTTACAATTTGCGATTTGCGATTTGCGATCGGACAGAATCGTAAATCTGAAATCGTAAATTTTTTGACAAACCGACTCCTTTTTTTTATACTCCTGACCAGTTGCAGCTTCAAGAAAAGAATTGTCAGATATTTACTTTATATATATCATACTGTTTTATCAGGTTATAAATGTGAAACCCGGCAGACAGACAATTGTCAGCAGGTGGAATTAAAAGATAGGTTTAATATGAAGCACGAAATAAATCAACGTGAATTTCCAAGGATTTTAAAAGAAATCCCCATCGAAGTCGCCAGGATTTCTTACCCGGTATCTGAAAAACCGGAAAAAAAATGTCTGAGCAAAAACATAGGCGGCGGCGGTATATGTTTCACCCTCCGAACCCCCTATGAAGTGGGTGCTTTGCTCAATCTGAAAATCAGCATACCGGGCTGGCAAAGCTATAAAAGGCCCTTTTCACTGTTTTGGGATATGTCTTCGGATGCTCCGCTGACTGCTGTCGGTGAGGTGGTTTGGTGTCGGAAGTTCCCGGGCGGGTATGATGTGGGGATCAGGTTTCTGGATATATATGAAGATGATTACAATGCATTGATGAAGTATTTGGAAAACCAGAATCAGTAAAATATACTGAGCAGCTCCCGGCGGATTGACAAATCCGCCGGAAATGCTTGGGATTTGTCAATCCCAAGCGAGCACTTTCCTTTTACTGAGAATAAGGAAAAAAATGAAGCAGAAATTAAAAAAAATGATTATTCGGGCGCTGACAGCAGCGCATGAAGACGGTGTGCTGCCTTCGTCCGAATACCCTGACGTGGAGATTGAGGAGCCGAAAATCGAGGCGCATGGTGATTTTTCGACCAATATTTCAATGGTGTCGGCCTCGGTTCAGAAAATGGCCCCCCGCAAGATAGCGGAGGCTGTTATAAGCCATCTGGATGACCCGGCCGGGATGATTGAAAAAACGGAAATTGCCGGGCCCGGATTTGTAAATTTTTTCATGAAAACGTCTTCATGGCATCCTGTGCTGCATGAAATCCATGAAAAAGATGCGGCATACGGGGCTTCGGACATCGGTAACGGTAAAAAGGTTCAGGTGGAATTTGTCAGTTCCAATCCCACGGGGCCGCTTCATGTGGGACACGGCAGGGGTGCTGCTGTGGGGGACAGTGTGGCAAACATCCTGTCATTCTGCGGATATGACGTTCAGAGGGAATATTATATCAATGATTCAGGCAGACAGATCAGAACCCTGGGCCAATCTGTTTTTTTACGGTATAAAGAATTGTTCGGGAAGGAGGTTCAGTTTCCCGAAGAATGTTACCAAGGGGATTATATCCGTGATATTGCGGTAAAAATCCGGGATGAAAACGGGGATGACCTGCTTACACGGGATGAGTCGGAGGCTGTTTCCTTCTGTGCGGGTCTTGCAGCAGGAGATATCCTCTCAGGTATCCGGGATGACTTGGAATCATTTGGCATTGTTTTTGATGAGTGGTTCAGTGAACAAAGTCTTTATGATTCCGGAGCCGTTGACGCGATGATCAGTGAGTTCCGAAATAAGAGCATCATTTATGAGAAAGACGGCGCGCTCTGGTTCAGAACTGCTGACTACGGGGATGAAAAAGACCGGGTGGTGGTCACAAAAGAGGGCCGGACCACCTATTTTGCATCGGACATTGCCTATCATCAGAACAAATTCGGTCGGGGATTTGACCGACTCATTGACGTATGGGGGGCAGATCATCACGGGTACATCCCGCGGCTGAACGCCTGCATCGAGGCATCGGGTCACAGCAGTGATCAGTTTGATGTGATCCTGGTGCATCTGGTCAATCTGCTCAGGGAAGGTCAGCCCGTTTCCATGTCCACCCGTGCAGGAGAATTTGTGCCCTTGCAGGATGTGATCAGCGAAGTCGGGCGAGACGCCGCTCGATTTATCTTTCTGACACGCCATTATGAAAGTCCCCTTGACTTCGATCTGGAGATTGCAAAGAAGAAAACAAATGATAATCCGGTGTATTATGTTCAATATGTTCATGCCAGGATATCAAGTATCCTGGAAAAATACAGGGAAAGGGAAAACCGGGTTTTTTCAAAAGAACTGGTATCTGATGAAGCTGTTGCCATGCTCACAGAGCCTGAGGAAATCCAGTTGATAAAAAATATGTCCCGTTATCCGGAGGTGGTCAGATCGGCCGCGGAATTTACGGAGCCTCACCGAATCACGTATTATCTGATGAACCTTGCATCTGCTTTTCATACCTATTATAATAAACACAGGGTCCTGACAGATAACCCCTTTCTCATCAGCGGTCGTCTGTACTTGGTAATGGCGGTTCAGAAGATTATACGAAACGGTCTCAGTCTCCTGGGTGTTTCTGCCCCGGAGAAGATGTAAGCATAACATAATGAGGAAAAACGGCAAAAATTTCTCACTAAAGAAAGAAAAATCTTCTTTTCTGTCATTTTTCAAACGCTTTGCAAAATGGTGGCTGCTTTTCTTTTATTCAGCATGGGTGTTTGTACTGGGTATCCTTGTGGGGAGGGAAACCTCCCCTGTGAAATTTGATACCCGGAAGCTTCAGAAAGAGCTGACGATTTTAAGAGAAACGGTAACAAAGGAGGAACAAAGGCGTCTCGAACTTGAGCGGGAGTTCCTGTTATATGACAGATCCCAGGATTTTGCTTTTTACGATAAGCTGAAAACCTCTGAAGCCGACCGCATCAGTCCCCGGGCCGATGCTAAGTCTGAACCACCCGAAAACGGAGACAGGGAACCATATAAGCCCCTTGGTGAAGAAAAGTCTGAAAACAATGACAGAAATGCTCCTCGGCCAGAAAAAACAGCAAAAATAAAGAAGAGTCCTCAGGAGGAAAAAATCAGGATTCCCGAGGCGGCTCCTAAAATAAAAAAGAAGAGTCCGCAGGAAGAAAAGATCAGGATTCCCGAACCAACTCGGAAAGCTGAAAAAAAGGAAAAGCCAAAAGCTGCCAGGACCGAACGCGCGTCAAAGTCAGCCGCTCCGGAGAGAGATATTACCATTCAGGTGGCATCATTCAGGAAATCGGAAGATGCTGACAGGATGAAGGCCCGGCTGAAAAAAAAAGGATATGCCGCTTATGTTGCTTCTGGTGAGATTCCCGGGAAGGGGGTATTTTACAGGGTCAGGGTCGGATATTTCAGAACACGGGCCGAAGGCAGGATTACAAGGAATCGTTTAAAGCGTGAGAAATTTAAAACATTTTTTATTAATCGCCACAATTAATGCCCGTTCGTAGTTCCGCCTTTAGGCGGTTTCCGCCTAAAGGCGGAACTACTACAGCAACTTACAAGTTCGTCCCTCCCTTTCTTAAAGGGGGCAGGGGATTTTTCTTGCGAAAAAAGGCGGTTGCGACAAAAATCCCCCCCGGCCCCTTTAAAAAAGGGGGGAGGAATTTACGAATCGGTGTACTACGAACTTAAAAGGAAATTTATATGAAGATTACAAAAGACGAAGTACTCCATGTGGCAAATCTTTCCCGCCTCGAAATGGACGATGAATCCGTTGATAAATTTGTCGGACAGATCGGGACAATACTGGAGTATGTTGAAACATTGAATCAGGTTGACACTGAAGGCGTGACACCGACCTCCCACGCTATATTTCTGACAAACGCGTTCCGGGATGATGAACCCGGGGAACATCTTGACAGGGATATCGCGATTGAAAATTCCCCGGAAAAAGAAGACGGGAGTTTTATAGTACCGAAAGTGGTGGGGTAGTCAGTTATCCGTTGCCACTGACCACGGACAACTGACTATTGAGCACGGAGAACTGACAATTGACTGGAGATACAATGGAACTGTATAAACTGACCATACATGAAGCACATAAACTTTTAAAAAACAAAGAGATTTCCTCACATGAACTGACCCGTGCGGTTCTGGATCGCATCCGCGATACAGAGGAAAAAGTAGATGCCTACATTACAGTGGCGGATGAATTGGCAATGGCACAGGCCGAACATGCGGATAAGGTAATTTCAGGAGGCGATATTTCTACCCTTACCGGTATCCCGCTAGCCATAAAAGATCTGATGTGTACAAAAGGGCTTCGCACCACCTGCGCCTCAAATATCCTTGAAAATTTTGTCCCCCCTTATGATTCGACTGTTATCAGGAAACTGAAAGCAGGGAACGCCGTGATCGTGGGAAAGACGAATATGGATGAATTCGCGATGGGATCATCCAACGAACATTCCGGCATGAAAGTTACCCGCAATCCCTGGGACCTGACCCGTATTCCCGGGGGCTCGAGCGGAGGTTCAGCAGCCGCGGTTTCAGCAGATATGTGTATCGGGGCACTGGGATCTGATACCGGGGGTTCCATACGGCAGCCCGCATCTCACTGCGGTGTTGTCGGGATGAAACCCACATACGGGAGGGTCTCCCGGTTCGGTCTCCTGGCCTTTGCTTCCTCCCTGGATCAGATCGGCCCCCTGACAAAAGATGTTACAGACTGCGCCATACTGATGAATACGATTGCAGGCTACGACCCCTCGGATTCCACATCGGTTCCCGAAGATGTGCCGGATTATACGAGTTTTCTCAGGAAGGACGGTTTAAAAGGGATTACCGTCGGTATCCCCCGGGAATACCATGAAGTACAAGGGCTTGACCCTGATGTTTCAAACGCGGTAAAAGACGCTATTCGTAAGATGACTGATATGGGAGCGGAGTGTGTTGATGTGTCCCTGCCCCACTCGAAATACGTCGTGAGTGTTTATTATGTGATCGCCCCGTGCGAGGCCAGTTCGAATCTTGCCCGGTATGACGGAGTCAAGTACGGGTTCAGGGACAAGGACAAAACCACGCTTATGGAGATGTACAGGAGCACACGCTCCCAAGGATTCGGCTCCGAAGTGCAACGCCGCATAATTATCGGAACCTACTGTCTTTCTGCCGGATATTATGACGCATATTACAAAAAAGCCTCCCAGGTGCGGACCCTTATCATGGAGGATTTTAAAAATGCGTTTGAAACCTGTGATCTTATTATGTCACCCGTGGCACCGACCCCGGCTTTTCCCATCGGAGAGAAAGTTGATGATCCCCTGACCATGTATTTGTCAGATATATTCACGCTTTCCGCAAATCTGGCCGGAATCCCCGGAATCTCGGTTCCCTGCGGTTTTTCAGCAGACGGGCTTCCCATCGGGATTCAGATATTGGGAAAACATTTTAATGAGAAAACTCTTTTTTCCGCGGCGTATAATTTTGAGCAGGAGACGGATTTTCATAAAAGGAAGCCGTTGCTGTGATGCGTGATGCGTAATGCGTAATGCGTAATGCGTACTCGTTCCCAGGCTCTGCCTGGGAACGCATTTTGCAAGGCTCTGCCTTGCGAGAATTTCCCACCTTTTAACCTCTAATTATCAGAAAGGAACAGAAAAATGAACATCTTCAGATGGCTGAGAATCATTATGCTGGCAGGATTAAGCCTGCTGCTTGTCAGTTGTTCTTCCGGCGGCGGCGACGATTCAGATGACTGCAAATGTGACGACGAACCTCGTATTGTGGAAGAAGGCCTGCTGCTGACTTTTCAGAAACAGCAGGAAGAAGGGCCCGCGAATGTTTCCGTCCTGTTCAAAGTTGAGAAACTAGGGACAGTCACCGAAGACGTGAAAAAACCGGTTACGGATCTCAGCGCAAGTGACTTTGAAATTTTTGAGGATGGCGATCTTATATCAGAGTCAGAGAGCAGACAGGCAATTCTGCCCAAACCCGGGGAATTCACCTCCTATATCCTTTTGCTCCTCGACCTCAGCGGCAGTGTCCTGGACAGCGAAAATCTGCCCACACTGAAGCAGGCAGCACGAGGATTTGTAAACGACATCATGCCGTCCCGTGAGAGCAGCGATTTTGAGGAGATCAAGATGGGGCTATGGTGGTTTGACGGAGCTGAACATATCCATGAACTGGTTTCCTTCACGACTGATGCCGAAAAACTGCTATCACGGATTGAGAGTATAGACGAGAATATAAGCAGGGACAGTTCAACAAATCTTTATGGTGCGGTCATCGAGGGGACACGCAGGATTGAAGACCTGGCCGGAACAAGAGGAAACAATGTTTCTATCGGCTCGCTTGTAATTTTTACAGATGGAAAAGATCAGGCATCCCGAAAGACAAAAGGGGATGCTTTAGATGCTGTTGACAGCGCGGCCGATGACCCTGACGCCGATATTTCCGTCTATTCCATCGGCCTGGGAGACGAAATTGACGAAGACACCCTGAAGGCATTCGGCAGGGACGGATTTGTATATGCGGATGATGTTCAGGAACTTGTAACGAAATTTGAAGAAATCGGGGATAAGATCAGGAAGGATGTCAACAGTTATTATCTTATGGAGTATTGTTCTCCAAAACGCCAGGGAGAACACTACCTTCAGATTTCAGTTGTTTATTATGACCGGGAAAGCGCGCAGGAACTGAGCGGATCATTGGAAACATGCTTCTGCGCAGAGGGTTTTAAGGGCGGATGTCAGATCGGCAATGATTGACCACCCTGCCGCTCGGTTCGGATTGGCAAATCCGAACCCTGTGGGCGGGGGATTTGCCAATCCCTCGCTAGCAGCCACCCTGCCGCGAGCAACTCCCTGCCGCCGCTCGGTTCGGATTGACAAATCCGAACCCCTGCGGGCAGGGGATTTGCCAATCCCCCGCGAGCAGCCACCCTGCCGCGAGCAACTCCCTGCGGCGAGCAGCCCTGCCGCCGCTCGGTTCGGATTGACAAATCCGAACCCCTGCGGGCAGGGGATTTGCCAATCCCCCGCGAGCAGCCACTCTGCCGCGAGCAACTCCCTGCGGCGAGCAGCCCTGCCGCCGCTCGGTTCGGATTGACAAATCCGAACCCCTGCGGGCGGGGGATTTGCCAATCCCCCGCGAGCAGCCACTCTGCCGCGAGCAACTCCCTGCGGCGAGCAGCCCTGCCGCCGCTCGGTTCGGATTGACAAATCCGAACCCCTGCGGGCAGGGGATTTGCCAATCCCCCGCGAGCAGCCACCCTGCCGCGAGCAACTCCC
>JAUCGG010000020.1:0-31015 GCA_030378015.1 Desulfococcaceae bacterium HSG8 | reverse complement strand
CTGCCGCGAGCAACTCCCTGCGGCGAGCAGCCCTGCCGCCGCTCGGTTCGGATTGACAAATCCGAACCCCTGCGGGCAGGGGATTTGCCAATCCCCCGCGAGCAGCCACTCTGCCGCGAGCAACTCCTGCGGCGAGCAGCCCTGCCGCCGCTCGGTTCGGATTGACAAATCCGAACCCTGTGAGCGGGGGATTTGTCAATCCCCCGCGAGCAGGTTTGGCAGGTTTGACAGGTTTGACAGATTTATAAAATTAAATTATAAAATCCCCAGGTTCACCTTCTTAAAAAAAAGAAGAAAGGAAATAAAATGAGTATTCAGCCTCAAGGCGAAGAAATGAGAAAAGCAGTCAAATGGATTTCGGAAGAACGAAAGTTCGGACCGGAAAAAGATGTAAAAAACCTCGTTGAAAAAGCATGTATAAAATTTGATCTGCCGCCCAAAGATGCGGAGTTCCTAGCCAGATTTGTCAGAGAAAATAAGGACTGACAAAGGAATTCGATTCAAGGACTTCCGAAACTTCGGAAGTCTGGCTTTTTCGGAGATACAATGAACAAAGTCAAGGTATTAATCACGGATGACGAAGCTGATTTGGGTAACTTGTCAAAATTGCTTCTTGAAGAACAATGGGACAACTACGATATTTCTGTGGCTTATTCCGGCACTGAGGCACTGTCTGTTCTGGAAAATGAAGAATTTGATATACTGATCACCGATATCCGAATGCCGGGAATGAACGGTATCGAATTAATGAGAAAAGCCAATGAAATCCAAGAAGATATATATACCATTGTTACCACAGGACACGAGGATATCAATACCGCTATTGAGGCGATGCGCCTGGGAGCGAGTAATTACCTGAAAAAGCCTGTTCATGCTGAACAACTGCACTTTGCTGTCATTAACGCATGGGAAAAAAAAGAGCTTAACCGAAAACTCCGGGAAAGCGAGGCCCAGTTCCGGAGCATGTTTGAGCATAACAGCGCGCCCATGCTTTTAATAGACCCGGAAACCGCCTCCGTTATTAACGCGAATATGGCTGCATCCGAGTTTTACGGATATTCCTTACAAGAACTGACTGCTATGAAAATCAAGGATGTGAATATGCTGCTTGACGAAAAAATACATAAAACAATTCAGCATGTCAGATCAGGAGAAAAAAAGCGGTTTATCTTTCCTCACAGGCTAAAAAACGGGCAGATCAGAAGGGTAGAAGTGCATTCTACACCGCTGGAAATTCGTAATGCCAAACTGCTCTTTTCCATTATCCATGATGTCGAAGATCGCATCCAGGCTGAGAAGTCGCTGAAGGAATCCGAGATACGTTACAGAACACTGTTTGATAATGCCGGCGATGCTATCTTTGTCCATGACTTTGGCAAAATTTTTCTGGATGTCAACCGGGTCGCATGTGAGCGACTGGGATACACCCGGGAAGAACTCATGCAGATGAGACCGGATGACATCGTCTCGCCCGCTGAAAGGAAGATGATTCCCAAACGGATAGAAGCTTTGAAACAACATGGTCATATCGTATTTGAATCAGAGCATGTCACGCTAAACCGTGAATTTATCCCTTTTGAAGCAAGCACCCGCATCATAGAATATGGCGGCAAATCGGCCATAATGACTATCTCCCGGGATCTCCGGGAACGTAAAAAAGCAGAAGAAGAGCAGGAAAGACTCCGCATCCGTCTCCGTCAGGCTCAGAAGATGGAATCCCTGGGTACACTGGCCGGAGGTATTGCACATGATTTCAATAATATTCTTTCTCCTGTTATCGGCTATACCGAACTGGCCATAAGTGATGCTCCCCGGAACAGCGAAATCCGACCCTACATGGAGGAAGTGCTGAAGGCGTCTTATCGGGCAACGGATCTTGTACAGCAGATTCTGGCGTTCAGCCGGCAGACTGAGCAGGAGCGGGGGCCCTTAAATCTGCAATACATTGTCAAAGAGGTGCTCAAGCTGATCAGGGCCAGCCTGCCGTCAACCATTGAGATACTTGAAAACATTGATGAAGAATGCGGGATCATACTGGCTGATTCTGCCCAGATGCACCAGGTCATCATGAATCTCTGCACCAATGCCTATCATGCCATGCTGGAAATGGGCGGAGTGCTGACAGTGACCTTGGGAGAAACGGAATTCTGTCCTGATGATACGGCTGACCGTCCGGATATGGAACCGGGAGCATACCTGAAACTTATCGTGAGCGATACGGGACACGGAATGGACACGGAAACTATGGGACGGATTTTTGATCCGTATTTTACCACAAAGGATACGGGAAAGGGTACGGGTCTGGGTTTATCAGTGGTTCACGGCATTATCAGAAGTCATGGGGGGCATATTTCCGTTTACAGCGAACCCGACAGCGGTTCAGCATTTCATATTTTTCTGCCTGTAAGCCCGGATACCGCTTCTTCTCCGGAGAAAACTGTATCTGAAGGCTCTCTCCCCGGTGGTAAGGAAAGAATTCTGCTTGTTGATGATGAAGTTCAGCTTGTTGACATGGAACGCCATATCTTAGAGCGGCTTGGCTACAGCGTCACGGTACGCACCTCAAGCGTGGAAGCCTTTGAGGCGTTTCGCAGCCGGCCGGATGATTATGACCTTGTCATTACGGATATGACCATGCCGAACATGACGGGGCTGGGATTATCCCGGAAGATCATGCAGATTCGTCCGAATATTCCCATTATCCTCTGCACAGGATTCAGTGAACTGATTACAGAGGAAAAAGCAGAGGCTTCGGGTATTCGGAAACTGGTCATGAAACCCATGCTCATGAGAAAGATAGCCGAGGTTGTACGGGAAGTGCTTGATTAAATATATCATCATAACATACTGAATTTATTGCATGAAGTAAATTTTGGAGGTTTAGCCTATCGGGGTATATATCAGGTACAGACCGCATGGCTTGCATATCTGAATGATGAGTATATAAATTATTGTTTTTTTATATATTAATATATTATAAAATAACCTGAAAATGTGTCAAAAACGGGTTCGGATCACACAAAATCCGTCAGAACCAGGGATGTCCCGACACAACTGACAACTGACCGCATCGGATAAGGTGGGTTTCGCTTCGCTACATCCACTCTGCATTTTCCTTAATTTAAGTTTTTCACCGTCCTGATCTGCTTTACAAATACCATCGGGTCATCGGTGGGAAATTTGCAGGAACCGCTTTCACAAACAAAGGCCGTGGCTTTTCCGTGTAAAGCTTTTTTACCGCGGAGCAATGGGATAATCCCTGTGTGCAGGGCCGCGTCTTTTCCATCGGAGGTGACTATCAGTATCCGGTTAGGCAGGAATTCCTTTCTGAACAATGACAAAAACGGACCCGCCTCGTCTGTTTTCCCATCAGGCGTAATGATGACGATCTCTTTAGGTTTATCAAGGAAGAAATCAACCGCCAGCAGCATTTCGGCGAGAGCGGCGGGCTGGTGAGAAAGGATTTTTGAAAAAAACCTCAATGCGTTTTCCGCCCGTTTCCGATAGGCATCCCGGGATGTGAACTCATACAACCGCAGCAAATTCATAACGGCAACAGAATTTCCGGATGGCACGGCTCCGTCATCAGCGGGTTTTCCCCGGGCCAGAAGTTTCTCGTGATCCTTGCCGGTCATAAAAAAGCCGCCCTTTTCCACGTCCTCATAGTTATTTTCCAGAATCCCGTCCAGCTTAATTGCCTTTTTTATCCATTCCGCATCGCCGGTTGCCTCGTAGATATCCATGAGCGAAGCAATAAAAAAAGCATAGTCTCCGAGATAAGCGTTATGCCGGGCAGCGTTGTCCTTGTAGCTTCGGTAAAGCTTGCCGCCGACAAAAAGTCGCTCGAATATAAATTTTGCGGCTTTTGCTGCCCGCTCAGTGTATTCTGAATCGCAGAGAATGAGGCCCGCCCTGGCGTACGCTGAGATCATAAGCCCATTCCAGGCGGTGAGTATCTTTTCATCCCGAATCGGCTGCGGCCGGCTGCTTCGCGTTTTATAAAGGATATCGTCAGATTCTTTTATCACCGCGCACAAGGATTTTTCGGTCATATCCAGATCGGCTGCCACTTCGGCCGCTGGCTTTGGCGTGTTGAGGATATGGCGGCCTTCAAAATTGGGCAAAAATCCCACGGAATAATATTGTTTGACAATCCCGGCCCGGCGCATGCCAAGTGTTTCCTCAAGTTCATCCAGACTCCAGGTAAAAAAATAACCCTCCTCACGATGACCGCCCGGAACCAGGCTGTCAGCATCTGTGGCGGAATAAAACGCCCCGTCGGGAGATGTCATATCCCGTTTCACATAGCGGAGTATCTCCTCCACGATTTGTTTGAAGTCCTCGTCGCCAGTAGCCTGCCAAGCTTCAAGATAATCCATGGCAAGAAGAGCATTGTCATAGAGCATTTTTTCAAAATGCGGAACCAGCCAGTTTTTATCCGTGGAATAGCGATGAAAGCCGCCGCCAACATGGTCATACATTCCTCCGCCCGCCATTTTTCCCAATGTGAGCCGCACCATTTCGAGGACTTCTTTATCGCCGGTGCGCCTGTAATATCTGAGAAGGAAGCGGATCGGAAGGCTGCTGGGAAATTTCGGGGGACCGGACAATCCGCCTTCCACAGAATCAAAACGGCTCTTGTAATATTTTACCGCATCATGCATGAAGCCTGCCATGGGCATCTCATTCCCGGCCTCGGGAACCAGCATCCTGTCAATCATCCCCGTGAGTGTTTTCCCGCTTTCCTCAACTCGGGCCCGCTCCGAGTGATAGAAATCCTTCAGTTTCCCGAGAATGGTAAGGAATCCCATGTGTACTCCCCGGTCACCGTCCCGGGCCGGAAAATATGTGCCTCCGTAAAAAGGCTTCCGATCCGGGGACAACCAGACGTTCATGGGCCATCCGCCGCCACCGGTCAGGGCCCGTACTGCGCTCATATAGATTGCGTCTATGCCCGGTCGCTCTTCCCGGTCAACTTTGATGGCGATATAGTTTTTGTTCAGAAACCTTGCGATTTCCTCGTCCTCTAATGACTCCTCCTCCATCACATGACACCAGTGGCAGGTGGAATAGCCAACAGAAAGAAGCACCGGACGATCAAGCTGTCTGGCCGTTTCAAAGGCTTCATCGCTCCAGGGATACCAGTTGACCGGATTATGGGCATGCTGATTCAGGTACGGACTTGATTCCAGGAAGAGGCGGTTTGTATAGATGGCTCCGCCGTCGGGCCGCAGGTGCTTTGTCCTGGGTTTATAATCGCTTCCCCTGAATTTTTTCATTTCCACGAGCTTTTTTACCAGATATTCATCATATTTCTCAGCGCCCGGCAGGGGAACAGCACCGTCTGAGCCGCTACTTGGCTTCTCTGAAGCATCCGCGACCGAGTCCCATCCGAGAACCATAAAAGTAATCATGGCAGCCACAGACAATCCTGAAACTTCCAAAAATGTATTTTCCATGTCAATGCTCCTTTATATTTCAGATCGTTAAATCCGCCGATGGGCGCATTTATTAGCACCGATTATTCCCAATGCTGCTGGCTTAATTCCTGCCTTGACCTTGCTTGCTCTTGCTCTTGCTTTTACTCTTACTCTTGTGCTCTCGCTCCTGCCTGATAAAGAGCAAGAGCAAGATTAAAATTAAGGTGGGCAGATTATTTATTGGGAAATCCCTTATTATTGAATACCTCTTTTCTGATTATAACGGATTTAGGGGAGGCCCCATAAACTCGGACTTGAACCTGAACCCGGAACATTCATTTACAGACAAGTTCAGGTTCAGGTTCAAGCCCGGTTTAAGTTCAAGTTCAAGTTCAAGTTTAAGGGGCTCCCCTAAATCCGTTATAATCAGCCTCTTTTTTTTAGGCAGACCGAATATTAAGCGATCTCACCACCATCTCAGACATAAGTGACTCCTTTCCTCAGGCCGAAATCAGATCCGTACTCAGATATCTCTCACCTGTGTCGGGCAGGAGGACGACAATCTGTTTTCCCTCATTTTCGGGCCGTCCTGCCAGCTCAAGTGCGGCATAAGCTGCCGCGCCGGAGGATATGCCGCACAGGATTCCCTCATATACGGCAAGTTTCCGGGCTGTTTCAAAAGCATGCTCATTTGTGACGGTGATTATCTCGTCAATAATCCCCGTGTTCAGCACATCAGGGATAAAGCCCGCGCCGATTCCCTGTATTTTATGGGACCCGGGGTTTCCGCCGGAAAGCACAGGTGAATCCGCTGGCTCAACCGCCACTGCCCTGAATGAGGATTTCCTGGCCTTTATCACCTCGGAAACCCCGGTAATTGTTCCGCCGGTTCCCACTCCGGAAACAAATATATCTATTCCGCCTCCGGTGTCATTCCATATCTCCTCTGCTGTGGTCTTCCTGTGAATCCCGGGGTTTGCAGGATTGGAAAACTGATCCGGCATATAAGCCCCGGGAGTATTGTTCAGAATTTCCCCTGCTTTGGAAATGGCTCCTTTCATTCCTTCGCTTCCGGGTGTCAGGACCAGCTCCGCACCCATATGTTTCAAAAGACGTCTTCTTTCCACACTCATTGTCTCAGGCATGGTCAGTATGAGGTGATACTGCTTTGCCGCGCAGATAAAAGCCAAAGCAAGACCCGTATTCCCGCTGGTGGGTTCCACGATAACGGTATCCTTGCCAATCCGTCCCTCTTTTTCGGCAGCTTTTATCATGGCGAGGCCGACGCGGTCTTTCACACTTGAAAGGGGATTGTAAAATTCCAGCTTCGCAAAAACCGAAGCCCCAAGCCCCTCTGCAATCCGGTTCAGTTTGGTAATCGGGGTGGAACCGATGCCCCCGGTAATGTCAGAGCGTATCTTTTTCATTTTGTTTGTCTCCTTTTTCAGTTCGAACAATTCGTCATGATGCAAGAACCGATTTTAATTCGTTTTTATATCTTTCAGTTCCGCCTGTTTTTGTTAACTCATGTATAATACATGCATTTTTCCTGTTTGCAAGGACATCTGCAACTTTATGCTGCTTCACGGGTATCGTCCCGTCTTTTCCGACCTCTGGAAGATCGGATTGCAGCAAAATGTAAGCGCAATATATTATATTCTCTGTGTCTTCGCATTATCTCTCTGATCTGACGCGAAGTGCAGCTTACAATGCCGCAACGGTGCGAAATCTTACATAGGTTCTTTGTGTTTCTTTGTGTCTTTGTGTCTTTGTGGCATCAGGTGCATGGCGTCATTTCAGGGAATGCCACAAAGGCACAAAGACGCGAAGTTTCACGAAGGTTCTCTGTGTCTTCGCATTATCTCTCTGATCTGACGAAGTGCAGCTTACAATGCCGCAACGGTACGAAATCTTACCTAGGTTCTTTGTGTTTCTTTGTGTCTTCGTGTCTTTGTGGCATCAGGTGCATGGCGTCATTTCAGGGAATGCCACAAAGGCGTGAAGTTTCACGAAGGTTCTCTGTGTCTTCGCATTATCTCTCTGATCTGACGAAGTGCAGCTTACAATGCCGCAACGGTGCGAAATCTTACGTAGGTTCTTTGTGTTTCTTTGTTTCTTCATGTCTTTGTGGCATCAGGTGCATGGCGTCATTTCAGGGAATGCCACAAAGGCACAAAGGCGCAAAGTTTTACGAAGGTTCTCTGTGTCTTCGCATTATCTCTCTGATCTGACGCGAAGTGCAGCTTACAATGCCGCAACGGTGCGAAATCTTACCTAGGTTCTTTGTGTTTCTTTGTTTCTTCGTGTCTTTGTGGCATCAGGTGCATGGCGTCATTTCAGGGAATGCCACAAAGGCACAAAGACGCGAAGTTTCACGAAGGTTCTCTGTGTCTTCGCATTATCTCTCTGATCTGACGCGAAGTGCAGCTTACAATGCCGCAACGGTGCGAAATCTCACGTAGGTTCTTTGTGTCTTCGTGTCTTTGTGGCATCAGGTGCATGGCGTCATTTCAGGGAATGCCACAAAGGCACAAAGGCGCGAAGTTTCACGAAGGTTCTCTGTGTCTTCGCATTATCTCTCTGATCTGACGAAGTGCAGCTTACAATGCCACAACGGTGTGAAATCTTACCTAGGTTCTTTGTGTCTTCGTGTCTTTGTGGCATCAGGTGCATGGCGTCATTTCAGGGAAATTGTATTCCCCTCTTTTTTTCCCGGATATCCTGATGAATTGTCTCCAGTGCTTCTATCTGATGTTCCAGTAATTTATTCTCTTTCTTCAGTTTTTCCAGCTTGTATCTGAGGCGCCGGATTTCTTTTGCCTTTGCTTTAATATCTTTTTCACAGATACGTTTTTTCCTGTGCAACAGGGGGGTCAGCATCCGGGGGTCTTCAGTGACCAAGCTCGCAGGCGCGATTTCACTCCAGTTCTTCCATAACTGAATCGCCTTGCTGAACATGGCAGGAGTCCTAGCCATGATCAGCCGGGCGCAGGCCAATCCGTAAAGAGCAATTCGTCTCATTTCCTCTGTACCGGCTTCCCGGGTCATACGTTCGAATATTTCAGTGGCTTCTTTAAATATTTTTTTCTGAAAAGCCTCCTGTCCGCTTTTCAAAGCCTCCATATCCGTGTCTGAGGGGAATTTTTCTTCTATTTCAAGAAGCTTCTGATACGCGCCATTGTACAGCAACGGTGTCAGCATCCGAGGATCTCCGGGATTCAGGCGATTCGGAATAAGCATGTTCCAGGTTTTCCAAAGATGAAGTCCGTCTTCGAATTCATCAGATTTTTGGGACAGGATCAGCTTGGCACAGGCCAGACCATAAAGAGCCGCTCGCCTGATTTTCACGCTCCGGGATTCCTGATCCAGACTTTCGAATATTTCTGCTGCCGCTTCGAAATTTCCTTTTTGAAAAAGTTCCTGGGCGGTTTTCAGTGATTGAATATCTGCATCAGGTTTGAGCGGTTTTCTGGCAATTGCCTTCTGCCCGTCTTCCAGAGCTTGTAAGAGATCGCCATCAAGATTGGTGGGTTCCTTCACCACTGCCTGCCTGTGATGCACAGGATTAAGGCAGCCCGCGGCCCCCAGGATCACAAGGCAGCCTGCGATTCGTATCAAAATTTTCATAATCGCTCGTAAGATGGGATTTCTAAGCATTTTAATTTTCCGTTGAGCAGTGCTACCGTTCCCATAACTGGCTCAGCGCGAATTCCAGCAGGGCACGCCCGGAATATTCAGAAGTTTCTCAGTATCTGGAGAAGTATTCCGGCAGGGAAAAGTCAGGGGTACGCGGGGAAACGGATACAGACCTTCGCCGGTTCTCACGTTATCCGTATTTTTTCCGCATAGGGAATGCGGGTATTCCGCGGGGAAATAAAAAGGGCGGTTCTCCGGTCTTAAAATAATATTTTCTGCTTCGGATACTGTGTTCATCTTCTTCTTTTCCTTCCCGTCTCATTGTTTCTGCTTCCTGATTTCATAACGCTATGCTGACAAATATGCTATATGATATATAGCATATAACACAGTTTTATAATTATGTCACCGTAAAATCTTATCGGATTTAACAATCTGACTTATAAATATTTTTTTTAACACAGGATCAGTATTCTCTCCCCGCCTGATTCATGAGAGAAACTCCGATAAACCCTTTGAAAAGAGCAAAAAAACACTTCGGGTTTCTGCCGTCGGCCCGGAGCGGAACAACTCCCGGGGCAACAGACAGATGATTCACTGTCCGTACAGCAGGGGTTCGGAATTCCGGTTCGTAAAGGACAGGGACATCCTTAATTAAGGTGATTTCCGGAAAAGAATATACCAAGTGCAGTTTGTAGTTCCGCCTTCAGGCGGTGTTATGCCGCCTGAAGGCGGAACTACAAACTTTGATCTGGTATGTTTTTTATTGGAAATCACCTAACTGTGGCGCGTCCGGAAAGAAGTCTCAGTTTTGCCTCTTCTTCCGATTCTCCGGATTCGTCAGTTCTGTCCGGGGGCCCCCGGATTCGGAGCGGTTGAAATCGTACAGCGCATCGTAATACTTAAAGGTTGCCCGAAAATTTGTTTCTAAGCTGTATTTCATATATTCTCTGTGATTTCTGAAATAAGTTATTGCCTTCCTGAATTTTTCAGTTGATATCGGGCGTAGTTACAAGTCAGGGGAGTGATTTTCAATCCCGGAGGGACTTTCTGAGAATAGCCCGGCAATTCATTGCCGGGTGAGATTCCGGATCATCACGTCCCGCAGGGACGACTGAAAAAAAGCTTTTCAGTCGTCCCTGCGAGACTGAAAAACGGGGACATCCGTTCCATTCTCCGTTCAGCATTTCTCTTTGCAATTCCATAATATAAGACGAAATTCTGCCATGAAGTATAAGCCACTGCCCGAAAAGGAACGGAGAATTCGCGAAGGAACAGGGCATTTTCCGCATCGTCGGTCATCGCTGTCATATAAGGCATGACAAAGGACGGGCGGATTGTATAAGCGATTCCGGCAATTTCTATACGGCGGATCGTAATACCTTGTTTTTCTGATGTATAATGATCTTTCATCCGCCAGCCTTTTCCGGTTTCGGGAGGAAACAGTTCCGGACAGAGTGCGAACATCTCATCAATATGCAGCCTGAACTGAAAATGGTCCTGACTGTTTCTCCGTAAGTTTCCTGCTGAAAAGGGAGGCAGATACTGCGCTTCTGACGGGCTGACGGCTTTTTGTTCATGGGGAATTCCTCCTTAGTGCCGAAGTGATGAATTAAGGAAAAATTTTATGGCAAATCCGAAGGGTTGTCAATAAAAAAAGTGGCCTCCTCAAAATCCGTTATAATCAGAAAATATATTTTTCAAGAAGTTTCTGAATAATCCAGGATAAAAGGTATGAAACCAATAGTGTTCGGCATAGTTTTTGCGTAAGAGCGAAGCTTTTTGATAACCTCCTGAATCTTAAATATTTCTCAGTTGCTACAGAATTTGTCTGAATAATTATTGATTTTCTATCACAATGCTTCGGACAGTTTTTGCAGTAAACCTCCTTAATAATCGGAGATGTTTAATTCACATTATCTATGCGGACTTGTCACATTGCTGGGTAAAAAATTAAAAAGATATTGGAGGATAGGTATACATTGGCTGACCACTGTAATTTCAGAACTTTTCACGGCTGAAATTTTAAAAATCATTAATGGTATGCAATAATCATGCCGAACGGTATTGGTATGAAACATCCTGTAAAAAACACGCAGGAATGGTCAGCCCCGGCACTGAAATCCGTTTTGAGATCACCGACGGCGAACTGGCCATCACCCGGGGGAAATTCCTTTCTCCTCTGGAAACAGAACGCACTGGCTGAAAAGAGCAAGCTACCGAGGCTGAAAGAAAAAAAGCCCGGATACTTGCCGAAAAGCTGAGGAAATTTATCCCGAAAGTCTTTTATGATTGACTTTCCTTATGATATGCGTCATAGTCCGTTGATAAATCAGCGACTATGATGGAAAAGAACGTAATTTGAAGCAGAAACGAAATCTGCAAGAAAGGGAAAATCAACAGGATACTATGAAATTCATAGCCGATTTACATGTTCACTCCAAATTCTCAAGAGCCACAGCAAAAAATCTTGACCTTGAAAATTTGTATATAGCGGCTCAACTTAAAGGCATAACCGTCGTCGGAACCGGGGATTTCACCCATCCTTCGTGGATCTCCGAGATAAAAGAAAAACTTGTTCCCGCTGAAACCGGGCTTTTCAAGCTCAGACAGGATATAGCGGAAAAATGTGACGCCCAGATTCCCATGTCCTGCCGGGGAGAGGTGCGCTTTATCCTGCAATGCGAAATCAGCAATATTTACAAAAAGGACGGCAAAACAAGAAAAAATCACCATGTGATATTCGTGCCGGATATGGAAACCGCATTCCGTTTTAATTCAAAATTAGACGCTATCGGAAATATAAAATCCGACGGGAGACCCATCCTGGGACTTGACGCGAAGGAGCTTCTGAAAATTCTTCTTGACACTTCTGATGAATCCTTCCTGATCCCCGCTCATATATGGACTCCCTGGTTTTCTGTGCTGGGGTCAAAATCAGGTTTTGATTCCTTGGAGGAGTGCTTTGAGGAGCTTTTGCCGGAAATCTTTGCCGCGGAAACGGGCCTTTCATCTGATCCGCCCATGAACTGGCGGATTTCAGAGCTTGACCGCATGACCCTGGTATCCAATTCTGATTCGCATTCCCCGATGAACCTGGGCAGAAATGCCAATATTTTTGACACAGAATGCACCTATCCGGCGATAAAGTCTGCATTAAAAACAGGGAATCTGGATCAATGCCTGGGCACGCTGGATATGTATCCTGAAGAGGGCAAGTATCATTTTGACGGGCATCGCAAATGTGCTATCTGTCTGAAACCTTCGGAAACCATGGAAAAAGATGGCCTGTGCCCGGTATGCGGAAAACCCCTGACTATTGGTGTGCTGTACAGGGTGGAGGAACTGGCTGACAGGCCGGAACAAGGTAAACCGGAAAACGCTCCTCCGTTTTATCACATCATCCCCCTGGCAGAAATATTATCGGAAATTTTCAGCGTGGGGCCCAAAAGCAAAAAAGTCACCACTCACTATCACGCCGTGCTGGAAGCCCTGGGACCTGAAATAAATATCCTCCGCACCTGTTCGCCGGACGCTATTGATAAAGCAGGCATTCCGCTGCTGGGCGAGGCTGTCAGGCGGATGCGGAGCGGAGATGTTCACATTTCCCCGGGATATGACGGAGAATACGGAAAAATAACGGTTTTCGCGAACGGAGAAAGAGAAAAACTCCTGGGCCAGCAATCGCTCTTTGTGATGCCGGGTTCCCGTAAGGTAAAGAAGAAGAAGAAAACAGCAAAGCCCGGAACAAAGAAGCAACCTGCCCGGAAATCAGAGCGTACTCCTGTGATTAAGGAGAAGCAGACTGGTTTTAAAAAAAAACCTGATATACTGGCTGACCTGAATGATGAGCAGCGTCAGGCAGTTCAGCATGAAGGAAGCCCCCTCCTGATCATCGCTGGCCCCGGTGCGGGCAAAACAAGAACCCTTACCCACAGGATCGCCTATATGATTAAGGCGAGAAACATCTCCCCGAGGCATATCCTTGCCGTGACTTTCACCAACAAAGCTGCCCGGGAGATGAAAGACAGGCTGAAATCCCTGACAGATGATTCTGAGCGCCTGCCCCTGGTGACGACCTTTCATTCGATGTGTTTTCAAATCCTGAAGGAACAGGCATATGCTGATTACTCTGTGGCTGACCAGGATGAGCAAAACGCGATTCTCTCAGAAGCCATCAGACAGATTGAACAACAAGGAATCTCAGTTCATCTGAAGAAGGATGTTCTGTCTAATATGATCAGTTCCGCCAAACAGCATATACTTGATTCCCGGGACGATCTTTCACTCGTCCCCATGCTCCGGGAGGAGAAGGAAAAAAAATCCGATCTGCTTCTTTTCTCCGCGATTTATAAAACATATCAGGAACTCCTGGAACATGAACTCCTGTACGATTACGAAGACCTGATTGTAAATGTAGTAAAACTGTTCGAATTCGATGAAAAGGTTCGGGAAGCATATAAAGAAAGGTTTCGCTATATTTTCGTGGATGAATACCAGGATATGAATTACGGCCAGTATCGGATCATAAAATCCCTGACTCCAGCGGAATCGGAGCTTTGCGTTATCGGGGACCCGGATCAGTCCATCTACGGATTCCGGGGTTCTGATGTCATGTATTTTCAAAAATTTATTGATGATTACCCGGGAAGCAGCGTCATCCGCCTAACCAGGAACTACCGCTCCACGGAAACAATTCTCGAGGTATCCCATCAAGTGATCCGGAACCACAGCATGAATCCGTCCGAAAGCCGCGTGTTTTCAAATATCGAGGGGATAAAGACAGTAAGTATTCTTGAACTGGCTACGGAAAAAGCAGAAGCGGTTGCCGTGGGAAAGACAATTGAGAGCATGGTGGGCGGTACGGGGTTTCACTCCATAGATTTCGGTAAGACCGATGAGACCGGGACGGAGAGTGACCGGAGCTTCTCGGATTTTGCAGTGCTTTACAGAACCAATCCACAAAGCCAAGTGATTTCGGATATCTTTACACAGGCAGGTATTCCGCATCAGGTTGTAAACAGGGAGCATATCTACGGACGCAAAGGCATCGCGGAACTGATCTCTTTCCTTAGAATTACAGAAGACATCGGAACGCTCGGTGATTTCCAGAGAATCGCCCGTATGAGCGGTTCGGGCATCGGCAGGAAGGCGTCTGACAGGTTCAGAGCCTGGTTTTATGAGAATCAGTTTACCTTGGAACATGCCTTGTCAGATGTAAAGCGGCTTCCGGTTCCGAAGATGGATACAAAAAGCCAGCGCGGTTTGTGCTCATTTGCGGATCAGATATCCGGATTTAAGAAAAATATGACAGGGAAGTCTGTTGAAGAAAAATTGATTTTCCTTTCCGAAAATACGGGCATTTCCAAGATGATAAAGGAAAATGTCAGGACATCGGAAGCCTTTGATCATCTCATCCATGCTGCAAAAGGGTTCGGAACAGGAACTGCTGATTTTTTTGAGATGATAGCGCTCAGGAACCATGACGCGGATACTTACGATGTCAGCGCGGAGAAAGTCACCCTGATGACAATGCATGCTGCCAAGGGGCTTGAATTTTCGGTTGTTTTCATTACAGGATGCGAAAAGGATTATCTTCCTTTTAAGCGATCCCCGGATGAATCGGCAGATATTGACGAAGAGCGGCGGCTTTTTTATGTCGCGATGACTCGTGCCAGGGAAAGGCTGTTTTTTACTTATGTGAAAAAACGCATGATATACGGTAAATCCGAGCAGAGAGAGATTTCGCCCTTTGTCTCGGACATTGAACGGGGATTGCTGACAATTGAAAAACATTCTGCAAAAAGAGAGAAAAAGGCAAACCAGGTTCAATTAGGGCTGTTTAATGTATGATGAAATTTTCATCAGGTTCGGAATGGCTGGTCATCAGCCTGATTTTTTTCGGTATCATCTTTTACATTTCCTGGCGGAGATGGCAGGATCGGAAGTGGATTCAGAAGCGGTTCGCAGGCAGGGAAGTGCGAGCAATGAGCTTCGGGGTCAGCTATTTCGGAAGAGAGACAGACCCCGGGGCACCTCGCTGCAACAGCGGTTTTCTTCTCCTGCTTTCTGATGGCATTTTCTATAGAAGCCGTTCAGCCGGGGTGGAACTGGAAATCCCGATACCCGGTGTGAGACGGGTATATCCTGACACGCGTCACAAAGGCGTGAATCTGAACCGATCCGTGATCCGGGTGGAATTCGAATATGAAGAGAATCAGGCAGACACTGCTACCTTCAGCGTTCCCTATCCTCCCCAGTGGATTCGGGCAATCCGGAAAAGTTTGCAGGGTGGAATTCCGTAAACGATAAACGGTGGCTTTGCTCCGCCTGCAAAACCGGCCAATCGCTCATTATCTCAGTTCAAAATTTCGCCCTCTATGCATTAAGATCAGTTTAAAAGTAGTATATTCCCCCCATTAAATACTACCTTCACCCCATTGATTTAAGCCATTATTCTATGAGATAAAGGGTAGAATCGAACAAAAATTCCCACTTTTTCTTTTGGATCACAAAGCATTGCTTTGAGGACGCTGTATGCTGTTTTTTTAACCAGCAGAGATCACAGAGAATTCACAGAGAGTACAGAGAGAGGCTCTGCAGGACTCTGCGCTTTTCTTCGCGTCCTTTGCGTTAAAAATTGCACCGCGTTTTGAAGGGTTTACATTCACCTGTTTTAAAACACGCACAATGCAAAGCCGAATCTGACCCGCTGAGGTTACAGAAACCTGACTATAAAACAAGTTTATTCTGATGCCTGGTAAAAGGAGAACTGTTTTGGAAAACAATGTGTATATAACAAAACAAACAACCCCTATGCCTGTTTTTTATCCTATCGGACTTGCAATGACAGAAAAAAAACTCTTTATAAACAACGATAATATGGCAGTGTGTGTATGCCCGAAATGCAAAGAAACAAAAGGGTTCAATGTTTTCGGGTATGAAAGCGTTAATGAGCCGGTCAGAATAACCCATCTGTGCGGGTGCGGCCATTCTCAGACCCTTCTCCTGGAAAGAAGAAAATTCCATCGGAAAAAAGCGGAACTGCCAGGATTATGCACCTTTACTAAAGAGAAAACAAAAAGAACAATGACGGTAAAAGACCTGTCACGCGGCGGCCTGAAGTTGGAACTTAATGAAAAAACAGATGTGAAAATCGGGAACAAAATTTTTGTGGAATTCTGTCTTGATGATGAAGATTTTACGTTAATCAGAAAAAAAGGGATTATAAAAAATATAAGTAAAAACTATATCGGTATCGAATTTTATCCCGGGAAGCCTGGGAATCTTTATGATAAAGCTATAGGGGTTTATACATTCGAATAATAATCTGACCGGGAGCATAAAAGTCCATTTTTATTAATCGACTGCCGACTCAGCAGTTCACCCGTCCCTGCCGAATAAAGAGCATGAGAGTCTTCATAAAGGATGGGGCTGGGAGGATTGCTCTGCCAGTATCCGTATGAATGCCAGCATAAGCCAGAAATACTTGGCGAGCAAGGTATGGGAAAACATGCCCATGAGCAGAATACCGATAAGCGTCAGGAACAATCCTCTTGCCACTGCATCCGTTACCTCATCCCTTCTCCTCAAACCGTTCAGCGCGGTTACCAGCGCACTTATAATAACTCCCGCCAAAAAAACAGATCCCACTATTCCTGTTTCGGTCATCACCTGCATGTACATGTTGTGGGGGAGGCGCTCTGTGCCGATAAGAGAAATTTCAGGCTGATATTTGCCGTCTGCATGGAACTTTGGGAAATTTCCCGCACCTACTCCTGATAACGGGTGATCTTTGAGGATATTCCACCCTACTTCCAGGTAATTCATGCGCCGCCAGAGCGAGTAATCCGATACGTTTACATCAGTGATCTGGCCCAGTTTGGAAGCCCGATCCCAGAAACTCTGGGGAATAAACATTGTACCGATAAGTAAGCCTGCCAGCAATACTCCGTAATGAAAGGGTCTAAGCTTTTTATGCCATACGATGAAAGCAGTCGGAATCATCATGATAAAGACCAATGCCCCGGATCTGGAGAGTGTCAGGGGGATAACTGAGATCATGGCAATGGCAAAAAAATAACAGGCTGTTTTTTTAAGGAACTTTTTGGCAGACATTGCCAGCGAAACAGACAGCCATATGGGAAGAAAGAGGGACGCTGTATATACACCGGGGCCGGTTCCCGAAGCCCCCGTAAAGCGAAGATTCTCTCGGGAAAAGAAGAGGTCATTTCCGCTCAGATATGCAATGATCCCGATGATCACAGAAACAAAGGTTGAAACAATGACGGTTTGTATTAATAAGTGAAATCTGTCGGTTCGGTAAAAAAAGCGGGTCAGTGTGAAATAAAAGAGAGAGAGGCTGGCAAGTCTCCGGCAGAAGCCAATGGCTTCCCCTTTATCCGCGGATGAGATGATGAAAAAGATATTCACTGCTACCCATGAGAATATCCATTTATCCAAGAGTCGGAAGGGAATCGGCTCAAACCTTCGTAAAGCGAATCCTATAATCAGAACAGAAAAGGGGAGGAAAAAAAGCTTGAAAAGCGTCAGCTTGCCCATAGTTTCAGACAATCCCGCAAAATTTCCCAAGGGAATCAGGGACACAATCACCAGCGCGAGTACACGGGGGGCCTGCCATGAAAGCAGAACCAGGGAAATCCCTATGGGAATCCCCAAGACAAGCACTGCCTTGTCCCGCAGGAAAAAACCGGTTCCGATAACCAGGATCGTTACAGCAGGGATAAGAAATGCTGCTAAAGAAAGGGATGATAATCTGGAATTCATTGCATTTGTAAGGGCCGGTAAGGTGATTTCCAATAAAAAACATACCGGATCAAAGTTTGCAGTTCCGCCTTCAGGCGGCATAACACCGCCTGAAGGCGGAACTACAAACCGCACTTGGTATATTCTTTTCTGGAAATCGCCTAAGTCACCAACAGCACTTTTTAAGCTCGTCCCCTTGCTCGCGCCGGACTGACAAGTCCGTCCGGTGGCTCGGATTTGTCAATCCGAGCCGAGCAAGTTGGGGACGGATTGACGAATTGCTGTGCTCAGTAGATGGGAAATTGCCCTGAACTGTGTTCCGGGCTGAGATTGACAATTTCAGCTTCCGGTCTGAAATGCTTGGGATTTGGCAATCCCAAGCGAGCATTCGGGGAGTACTTTCCACATGCTGTACTATGGCAGAATGGAGTTGTTAAGAAAATACTTGTCTATTTTATAAAAATCAAACTCACTGGCAGGCTTGTAATAGACCAGGTAAAAATGCCTGGGAGCCAGGGAACCGGCTTTCATACTCAGGGATTCCGAGCATACACTCTTTTTCACAATCTTTCCAAAACAGCAGGCATTGATCCGCCTTTTGGGATGTCGCAGAAAAAATCTGTTTTCTCCCTCGGAAAGAGGGACAGAAGAAAAAAATGTGAAAGTTTCATGATTTATATCCAGAATCAGCGAGTTATATTTTGTTCTGTAGCCCGCCATTGATACCATCATCATTTTTGTAGAAGGAGAAAGCTTTTTTTCGTAATTGATCAGATCAGAAATCAGTATATCTTCCGAATCCCCCGCTTTTCCTATCGGAGAGCAAGATAGCTTTCTCCACAGGAAAGAAGCCATTTTTCGTATCATTCCGATTACGGTCATGGCCAGCGTAAAGGGTTCTTTCCAGAAAATTGCCCTGCGCCGGCAAAAATAGTTGTTAAACCGGGCCCGGATTTTTTTAGGGGTACGGTGGGTCATAAACAGTTGTGTATATCCTATTAACCCGGGCTTTACAGAAAAGCGAATATCATAATTTTTAATTGTACAGCCCACCTCTTCTGTAATTGCGGGCCGAGATGGCCGGGGTCCTATGAAATTCATTTCTCCTTTCAGTATGTTAAACAATTGCGGCAGTTCATCTAACCGGGTATCCCTGAAAAAATTTCCAAGAGGGGTTTCAAGACCGGAACGCACAGGGAGTACACAGGTTTTTGTCTTTTTATCTGCTCCCGTAACCAATGTCCGAAATTTATACATCTCAAACGGCTTTTTATCCTTCCCCAGACGCACTCCTTTATAGAAAACCGGACGGCCCTGTGTAAAGAGCAATACTATATAAAATATTGAAATAACAGGCAGGGCCATAACCAGAACAGGGAAGAGAAGAATAAGGTTCCATATCCGGTAATGGAATTCATTTGCAGGCCGATACCCGGAAGCCTGTCCGCACCGATACCATTTTTTACGTATCATTTAAAGTAAGTACCTCCGAACTGGGTTTTTAAACAATACCATTGCTTTTGTCAGTTTTGTTTTTGTCAGTTTTGTTTTTAACTCGACAGTCATAAGTTCTCTGAAGCCGCTGTTCTGAGTCCCCCTTTTTTAAAGGGGGATTCAGGGGGATTTCAGCAGGTTGGGGGAAATCCCCCGGCCCCCCTTTAAAAAAGGGGGGAGTTTCCCGGTGAGTTATTTCAGCTATTTATGAGAACTTACGACTCACGAGTTTTTAACAGATTATGAGCCGATTATAGCAGATCGGAAGCAATCTTGAACCGCTCGCGGCGGCTTCGGCGTGAACTCAGTCGAACGATTGGCAGATCCGTAGCAAACACTTGGGATTTGTCAATCCCAAGCAAGCATTTTCGGGGCATTCCGATCTGCTTATAATACAATAGACATCTTTACTTAAAGTTTTCTTACAGAAATGTGTGGTTACCAGTGGGAGCATTCCTCAAAAGCAGGTTGTATATATATCATAAAATTCAAAATGTTACTCGTTCCAGGGCTTCTGCCTGGGAATGCATACATTTCGCTTAACCCGCCGGTTTTAAGGTGAAACATGAGGCAGAGCCTCCTAATGATGCATTCCCAGCCTGGGAACGAGAAGTTCTACTTGTAAATTCTCCCCCTTTTTTAAAGGGGCGGGGGATTTCTGCCGCAACACCCTTTTTTAGTAACGTAAAATCCCCCGGCCCCCTTTAAAAAAGGGGCGAACTTAAAAAGTGGTGTACTACTTTTTGGGAATGCGCCCGTTACCAGCGTATGCCATACCGGAATTCCGTGTGATGTAATTTGTACTCTCACATATGCACAAACTTTTACTTTTATATGACATCCTCCTTTATTGCAATAAAAATGATTGTCATTCCTGCTTTTTGGCCAATAAGTTCTGATCAAGATTCGGGATGTCTGAAAGCAGCGGCACCTCCATCCTTCTGATATCAAGAAGAATTTTTACATTTTCCCTGACTTTGGCCATTCCGAGAATGAAACTCATATCTGTTTCATACCCGAAGGCCGGGGACGGCTCGATATCTTTTCCCCTGATGCCAAGGACTTCGGTAACAGAATCCACTATGACACCAATCATTTTTCCTTCTTCAGCCTCCGCTATGATTATACAGGTACGATCCGTGTAATCGCTTGTTTCAAGCTCTAACCTGATCCTGAGGTCTGAAACCGGAATCACTTTGTCCCTGAGATTTATTATTCCTTTTAAATAGTCCGGGGTCCCATAAACAGGAACTACGGGCATTATTCTGATAATTTCCCTGATTTTCAGGATATCAATACCATATTCCTGATCAGCCAGACTGAACATCAGGTATTTTTCCTCCCGTTCTTCTGTTCTCTCAAGAGCCTCATTCAGCCTGCGTATCTCTTCTTCTGCCTGTTTTCGCTCAGTCAGATCATAGACGACCGTGAGCATACAGGGTTCGTTCCTGAAACTCAGGGGTTGAGAAAATAAAGCTCCCCAGAACACGCCACCTGATTTTTTCAGCCGGGTTTCAAATCCTTTTACTTGGCCATGCTCAGACATGATATTCAGAAGTTCCTGTCTGTCGGAAGAATTATCATATAAGTCAAAAGCATTATATCCGAGAAACTCGTCAGAGGAAAAACTGAATACATTGCATGAATGATCGTTTACATATAGAATCTTGCCATCAGTCACCCGCGAGATGACAACCGGTACAGGTATGGTTTCGCTGATTAAGCGAACCCGCTCTTCAATCTCCTTTATTGATGCATCCACCTTATCAAGCAGTTCCGCTCCTATCTCATCAGCATGCTCGCTGGCCATTTCCATCATCATTTCCAAGTCACTTTTTTCCTCGGCAATTGATGCGTTTTCAGATTTAAGCCTTTCTATTTCTGCCAGTAGAGCGAAGATCATGTTTATCAGAAAATTTGTTTCCACTTATCCCTCATTAAAATTTTTGGCACTTAAGTCCGTGTTTTCCAAATTGAAAGTTCCGATTTCCGGCCATGATCTTCGTTCTGGCCGCTTAACTCGGATTGGCAAATCCGCCGAATTCAGCAAGGGGCCGAAACTATAGCGCGTACTAAAAATGCTTATGAATTCTAATTTTCTCAATATGTTCAACAGCAATATTGGTATCAAGATTTCCGGTACATGCCATAAGAGCGGAGTTCAAAGCATGAAAGCTGAAAGTAGTTTACACTTTTTCTGGCTGCAGAACAATTTTTCAAATTGTTTAAAACGATTTGAAAAATCGTTCTACTACAGCAACTTGTAAATTCCTCCCCCCTTTTTTAAAGGGGGGGCCGGGGGGGATTTCTGCCGCAACCTCCTTTTTTGTAACATAAAATCCCCCTGGCCCCCTTTAAAAAAGGGGGACGAACTTAAAAAGTGTACTGCATTAAAGTGTAAACTGACAAATGAAGGATGCCAAATCGGAAAACATTCGTTTTCGATTTTCCCGTAATAACAATAGGTTAAATCTGTCATTCCGGGGAAAATTAAAAAACGGATGTTTTTTAATTTTAACCCGGAATCCACTGCTTGCAGGCTTAAACGAAAAGTTTTCGATCTGCTGACCTCATAAACGGGTCACAACGAAGTATGAAAGAAAGTCTCCGGAGTGCCAAACTTACAGTTTGGCAGAGTATTGTATGCGCAAGCTTCGCTTGCCCACAAACTGTAAGTTTGGCACTCCGTTGTCCGCGGACTTTCATATAAACGCCCATGAACTGCGGGTCACATGAAAGTCGGAGCAGATGACCAAACACTTTGAAATCCACTGAAATTGTGTACTGAATTTTCAACTTGGAACCGAATCATTTTCTTATCACACGAGTATTGCAGATCCGGTCGTGCAATGTCCGTTTTTCTTCGTCAAACGCAGCGATAATATAGCCAATCATCAGGATAATAGCGCTGAGCCACTCTGCAAAATGCCGTCCCAGCCCCCTGGCATAGCTTATCTTCCCCCTGTCAGCCTTCACAACCTTTATTTTACATGCCATCTTCCCCGGGGTAGCACCATACCTGCCCAGGAACCAGGCAGTATAAACAGCACCGACAACAATCTGAATTACAGACAGGATGATCACGCCGGCGGAAGATTCGGGGATGAGGAATGCTCCCACTGATGAAAGCGCAGTGTTCAGAATCCCTAAAATGAATCCGTCAACAAATTTGGCAGCAAATCTGACCCAGAACCCCGCATATTCCATGACTCCTTCAAGGGGAACCCCCTCTTTGAGCTTTTGAACAAACGCGGGTTTACAGGCAGCACATACCCATGAATCCCCGTAGCGTATCATCTCTTCCGGAAAAAACGTCCTTCCGCATTCTGAGCAGACTGAGCCTTCTGACCTGCTGGCTTCCTCGTCCGCTTCTGAAGCGATTAAAGCGGTTATCTGCTTTTTTACCGCTTTATATTCCTGCCAGTCAGGCATCCCCGAACACCAGATCAGTGTTTTGGCTTTAATTTTTTTTGCTTTCAACCGTGCTTCGAATTCATTTCCGGTGATCGGGCCAACTTGCTGGTTCCCATCAGCATAATATAATTTCATAAGTTCCCCCTGTGTTTTTTAAATATTTTATTGACTCCCGTCACCTTTTCATATACACAGAAAGCCAAAATCTTCAAGCAGAAGCTTGTTCAACATAACACATTTTCATATAAACACAACATTAAACCACGAAGGTAAAACTCTGCCAGAAGGCGGGGAAAGCTCGTGGTTTTTTTTTGCAAAACGGAGGTTGATTATGGTAAGATGCGCTTTTATTATATTTTTCAGCGCGTTATTTCTCTTTACAACCGGGCATGCCTTGGCTCATTTCGGTATGGTGATCCCTTCCGATTCTATGGTTATGCAAAAGGACAACAGAACTGTGAATCTGAAACTTTCTTTTTCCCATCCTTTTGAAATGATCGGCATGGAACTGGAAAAACCAAAGGGATTCGGGGTGATGGCCAACGGAAAAAAAGAAAACCTGGCCGGAACCCTGGAAAAAGGGCAGATCATGGACCGCACTGCCTGGAACGCGGATTATAAGATCAGAAGGCCCGGGGTTTATATGTTTCATATGGAGCCGGAACCATACTGGGAGCCTGCGGAAGACTGTTTTATCATCCATTATACAAAAACCGTGGTTACAGCTTTCGGGGATGACGAGGGCTGGGATAAAGAGATAGGTCTGAAAACCGAAATTGTACCGCTTTCAAAACCTTTCGGGCTTTATGCTGGAAATGTTTTCCAGGGAATTGTAAAGCTGGATGGAAAACCTGTCCCCTACGCGGATGTGGAAGTGGAATACTACAATGAGAGTGGAAAAGCAGAAGCCCCGACAGATTATATGGTCGCCCAGACCATCAGGACAGATCAGAACGGTGTCTTCACTTATGCAGCCCCTGAAGCCGGATGGTGGGGATTTGCAGCATTGAACACAGCAGATGAAAAGCTGAAAAAAGATGGCGAAGATAAAGATGTGGAACTCGGAGCGGTGATCTGGGTGGAGTTTCATGACTGGAAAATGAAGAAATAGAGGCATCCTTCATTTGTCAGTTTACACTTTAATGTAAATGTAGAACGATTTTTCAAATCGTTCCGAACGACTTGAAAAGCCGTTCTACAATCAGAAACTATTTTCAGTTTCTATGAAAGATGCAACCTTTTTTATAATGCCACAAAGACACGAAGAAACAAAGAAACACAAAGAGACTTCGTGCCTTCGTGGCATTCATTATAAGTTGCGTTAATTTCATAGTAAAGAAAGGATTTTTTAATGCATATATCCGAAGGTGTTCTGTCCGGGCCCGTGCTGATTTCAGGAATTGCCATTGCCGTGGCAGGTACTTCAATCGGTCTCAGAAAGCTTGATTACGAACGTATTGCCCAGGCCAGCCTTCTTTCGGCAGCCTTTTTTGTAGCTTCCCTGATCCATGTCCCCGTGGGTCCGTCAAGCATTCACCTTATCCTTAACGGGATTGTGGGACTTTTGCTCGGGTGGGCAGCATTTCCCACTATTCTGATCGCTCTGATGCTTCAGGCTGTATTTTTCCAGTTCGGCGGCATCACAACCCTCGGGGTTAATACGATTATTATGGCTATGCCCGCGGTGCTTTGCTATTCCCTTTTCGGATCATTCATCGGCAGAAAGCCCGCTGTTTCCCTGACCGCTGCCTTTGCCTGCGGATTTTTTTCTGTTTTTTTCGGAGCAATTACAGCGGGAGGCGCCCTGATGTTCACGGAAGAAGGCTTTCTGAAAGTTTCTGCAATGCTTATCATGGCTCATCTGCCGGTAATGATTATCGAAGGAATTATTACTGCTTTCTGCGTAGGATTTCTGCAAAAGGTTCACCCGGTTATGCTGCCTGAGTTTTCCAGGGGAAAAGCGTATGAAAGACAAAAATTCGTTAACCGTTCCGGAGTGGTGAATGCAAGTGAATGATATCAGAATACAGGATAACAGGTTTCCGAAATTTCGGAAGCCCCTGGCAATCATAAAGTTTGCTTTTTGCATTCTTCTGCTTCTGCCCCATACTGCTGATGCTCATAAAATAACAGTCTTTGCCTGGACAGAAGGGGATATGGTTCATGTGGAAAGCAAATTCAGCGGGGGGAAAAAAGTCAGGGGAGGAGAGGTAATTGTTTATGATTCGGATGAAAACCAGGTGATTACCGGAAAAACTGATGATCAGGGCGAATTTTCGTTCAAAATTGTGAAAAAAACAGCAATGAAAATTGTCGTTATTGCCGGAATGGGGCACCAGGGGGAATGGGCGATTATGGCAGATGAAATTGAAGGGGCGAAAGTTGTTGAAAAGGACACAAATTTCCCTTCCTCTGCTGTGTCGGACGAATCACCACCTGAAAAAACAGAATCTGCCCCGTCAGCCAGCCTGAGCGCGGATGATATCCGGCTGATCATGGAAGCATCTTTGGACAAAAAATTGAAGCCTGTTATTAAAATGCTGGCAACATCCCAGCAGGATCACGGCCCGTCTGTTAAAGATATTTTCGGGGGAATCGGTTATATTTTCGGTCTGATGGGTGTTGCTTCCTATTTTCATTATCGAAAGAAAAAATAGCGGAGTGCCAAACTTGTAGTACAGCAACTTGTAAATTCCTCCCCCTTTTTTTAAAGGGGGGCCGGGGGGGATTTCTGCCGTAACATCCTTTTTTATAACATAAAATCCCCCAGCCCCCCTTTAAAAAAGGGGGGGACGAACTTAAAAAGTGGTGTAGTAGTTTGGCGTTGCATGCAGATCTGATCAGTTCAATCCATTTTTCTGACGACTCATTGCCGGTTGTTCCCTCAAGCATTTTAAATATGGTTTCTCCGATCTTTCCAGGATTTTAAAAATCGGATAACTGTAAAGGTCTCTTTAATTCCCTCTGCCATTGAGCAGGGAAAGTCTGGAATTGTATCAGCAGTTGGGGTTTAGGCGATTTCCACAATAAAAAACATACCGGATTGAAGTTTGTAGTTCCGCCTTCAGGCGGTATCATGCCGCCTGAAGGCGGGACTACAAACTTGGTATATTCTTTTCTGGAAATCACCTTAACTGAGCCGGGTTATGCAGCAAAATTTTCCGATTGCAAAATGTTCGGCCTCGTTCCCAATCCCTTGGATTAAAATCCCAAGCTACGGAGGAAGCAGTTGCCTTCAGGCTGCTTCAGCTTTCAGCCTCGGCATTTATGCCGAGGCAATGCTTTTCAGCCACAACTCCTTCCCCCGGAATGCAACCGCTATTTTCAAAATATCAGTGATGCCGGCGGCTTCCAGTTCCGCTGCGTACCCTTTTTCTTCTATCTGGGTGAGCGCGTCTTCCAGTACATCTTTGTAAGTTACAAGTTACCGTTCCCTTCGACAGGCTCAGGGAACGGTAACGCCAGCCTGCAAAATAACGGGATATTCTTTTCTGGAAATCGCCTAACCATTTGAAATTAAATGTGGTGATTATCCGATACGTTTGATTTCACCTTTGGATGCATTCCCAAAAAGTAGGAACTCTCGTTCCCAGGCTCTGCCTCACTGCCATTAAGTTAAGAGTCGGAGCGACCTGATAATGAGTCATAACTTACTGAAATAACATCTTCGTCAGCGGGCTGCGTTCCTTAACTTAATGGCAGTGAGGCTCTGCCTAGTACTGCAAGTCACAAGTTCGTACACAGTAAAAAAACACTGTCCGCCCTGATTTTAAGGGCTGGAAAAGTGTGTACGAACTTATGACTTGGTGTACTAGGCTCTGCCTGGGAACGCATATGGGGGGAGGCTCTGCCTCCTGCTTCTCTTGTTTTATATTAAAATCAAATAGTTAAACAAAACAACTCGCAAGGCAGAGCCTTGCGGAATGCATTCCCAGGCAGAGCCTGGGAACGAGTAACATCTTGAATTTTTAAAATGTATGTATGCAGCCTACTTTTTGGAAATGTTCCCTCACCTTTTGCCTTAGGGTATAATCAAAAGTGTCAGTCCTTGTTCCCAAACTCCGTTCGGGAACACATCTGCCGGGCAAACTCTGTCTGCCATGCAAAACGGAGTTTTGTCTGCAATTGCGTTCCCAAACGGAGTTCAGGAACGAGGAGTACTACATCAACTTGTAAGTTCCTCCCCCCTTTTTTAAAGGGGAGCCGGGGGGGATTTCTGCCGCAACCCCCTTTTTTGTAACATAAAATCCCCCAGGCCCCCTTTAAAAAAAGGGGGGGCGAACTTAAAAAGTGGTGTAGTACTCACCTGACACTTTTAATTACACCTTATGCCTCTTAAAAATCATCTTGACAGTAACCTCCCATAATGTTATATGATAGGTTTTCAGATTCAGCAATATTTATCCTTGCTCCGCTTGCAGGCGGGGCTTTATATCCGTAAGGAGGTTATATGAGAAGGTACGAGACAATTGTGATCAGTGATCCTGATCTTTCAGAAGAAGATCGGGACGCTCTTTTTAAAAAAATGAAAGACCTGATTGACCGGGAAGACGGTTTTCTTGTTATGTTTGATGAATGGGGAACCCAGAAACTCGCGTATGAGATCAGAAAAAAGATTCGGGGGCACTATCTTCGCTTGGATTACTGTGGGACCGGAAAACTTGTGAACGAACTGGAACGATCTTTTCGGATTGACGACCGGGTTCTGAAGTATCTGACGGTTCTGCTTGAAAGGGAAACGGATGTTGAGAGTCTGAAGCAGGAAACGGAAGTCGAAGAGGATTCACCATCGGCTGAGGAACCACCAGCTAAGGAACCACCAGCTAAGGAATCACCGGCTGAGGAACCGCCGACAGAGGAGCCGCCGGCTGAGGAGCCACCGCCGGCTGAGGAACCCGCTGGGGAGGAAAAATCAGGTGAGGGTTCCCAGGAAGCAGATGATGCGGGATCAGAATCCGGAGAAGTAGAAAAAAAACAGGAAGATACGAAAGAGGAGGATAAGTAATATGGCTTTACGTCCCCAAAGAAGAAAAACGGGCCCGAATAAAAAGAAAAGAAGAATCTTCCAGCGTCGCAAAGTCTGCCGCTTCTGCGCGGACAGCAAACTGGTGATTGACTACAAGGATCCGAAGACGCTTCGGTATTTTATTACAGAGCGGGGGAAGATTATTCCCAGGCGTATATCCGGGACATGTGCAAAACATCAGCGTGCCCTGACGCGGGCCATCAAGCGCGCCCGGACAATTGCAATCCTGCCCTTTGTAGGTACTATGGATTCATAGGTGTAACCCCGGACACAGACTTATTTCACATCTGATCAAATCGCCGGGATTTGTCAATCCCGCGGGAGCAGAAGGCGAGAGAGGTCTTTGCCCGGGTTTTACATTGCAAGTTCTGCGCTGAAAAACCTGCTGAAAGAATGCGATTTCAGCAACACAGCGGCAGACTTTAATTACGGAGATAACAGAGCGTGCCTCAGACGATTCAGGGGGAAATTTCGAGAAGCCTCGCAAGGGGTATTGCGATTACAAGTTTAATTATTGCAGTAGCAGTTTATATGCCGATTCTCGGTTTTTTCTGTTCACTGTTTGTCCCATTACCGATCCTGTTTTATCGTTCCAAGCTTGGCAGAAGGGCCGGAGCGATTATTCCCTTGGTATCCGTCGTTATAATGTTTCTTATGCTCGGCAGGATCAGCATTGATATACTGTTTTTTTTGGAACTCCTGCTGATCGGTTTTGTTCTGAGCGAGCTTCTTGAGTTGAATCTCTCTGTGGAAAAGACTGTGTTATATACATGCTGTACTGTGCTGATGGCGGGGACTTTCTGCCTGATCTTTTACAGCAATGTTTCCCAGAAGGGACTCAGCGCGATGGTGTCTGATTATGTGACAAAAAATCTTGAGCTTACCATGTCGGTATATGAAAACATGGGGATGCCGGAAGAAAGCATCCATGTGTTATCAAGTTCCCTGGAACAGATCAGATATGTTCTGATAAGGATCATTCCCGCTCTGGTCGTCTCTTTTACTCTGTTTGTGGTTTGGACCACACTTCTCATGGCAAAGCCGATATTGAAAAACAGGGATATCTTTTACCCGGAATTCGGTCCTCTGAAACTTTGGAAAACACCTGAAATACTGGTCTGGGGTGTTATCGGATGCGGCATAATGCTTCTTTTTCCGGATAAAACATTTAAGATTCTCGGCCTGAACGGTCTGCTCATCCTGATGACCATTTATTTTTTCGGGGGGATTGCTATTCTCTCATTTTATTTTGAAAAAAAGAATCTGCCCCCGATGCTCAGGATTATCCTGTACAGCCTCATCGCCCTCCAGCAGGTGGTACTGCTCATTGTTATCGGACTTGGCTTTTTTGATATGTGGTTGAATTTCAGAAAACTGAAAATTGAAGATAAAAAAGATATATGAGGTTCAGAAATGGCGACTAAACTAATTTTGAAAGAAACAATAGACTCGCTGGGTATCATCGGCAGTGAGGTAACCGTGGCAGATGGTTACGCTCGTAACTATCTTTTGCCCCAGCAAAAGGCGATCCTGGCTACTCCTGCAAACCATAAAATGATGGAACAGGAAAAGACAAAAGTTGAACTCCAGATCGCCAAAGAAAAAGGCATGGCAGAGGAGATGGCCAAGAGACTTGAAGGCGTGGTATGCAAGATTCCCGCCAAAGTAAGTCATGAGGATCGCCTTTACGGCTCTGTTACATTGCGTGATGTTATGAATTCCCTTTCAAAGCAGGGGGTCGGCGTTGAAAAACGAATGGTTTTGCTCAACGAACCGATCAAGACAATCGGAAGCACCAAAATTCCCATCCGTATTTACAGCGAGGTTGAGGCTGAGATCACTGTCGAAGTTGTTCCTGCCTGATGCATATTTTTCGGCATCCTTCATTTGTTACAATTTAATGACAGCATGTTACCCGTCATTCCGGGGAAAATTAAAAAACGGATGTTTTTTAATTTTAACCCGGAATCCGCTGCTTACTTTCAGCTTTTATGAAGTATGCCCATTTTTCGGATAAGTCTGAAGGGGAGCATTCCCCAAAAGTAGGTTGAATATACAAATCATAAATTCAATATGTTACTCGTTCCCAGGCTCCGCCTGGGAATGCATTCTGCAAGGATCCGCGCCTTGAACTGACTCACCGGTAACTCATTGGTCTTACCCTGAAACACGAGGCAGAGCATCCTGAAATGCATTCCCGGGCGGAGCCTCACTGCCATTAAGTTAAGAGTCGGATCAGCCTGACAGGGAGGCATAAGTATCTGAAATAATATCTTCCCCGGCGGGCCGTGTTCCTTAACTTAATGGCAGTGGGGCGGAGCCTGGGAACGAGAATTTCCTACTTTTCGGGAATGCGCCCAGTCTGAAGTCATCCTTCATGGAAACTTATACAAATGCAAGATTTTCCGCGGTCTCTGTGCATTCTTCCCCGGTTAAATTCTCGTTCTCAGGTTCTGCTTGGAACCCTCTTAATAATGTCAGCCACTTCTACTTTTACTGCTCAATTTTATTGCGGTTAAATCTGACTCAGATTGCAGAAGAATATCCCGGCGAGGTTCTGCTACTGCTGAGAGACGATGAATCCCTGTATGGCAAGGATCAGAAACAAATTTTGAGGCAAACATTAATTTAATTCTGATTATAACGGATTTTGGGGAGGCCTTAGTGCTTCGTTTCAGAAATAATGTCCGGGTTAAAACGGAGGAGTGCAAAGCTTGCTTTGCGCCACTGCGGGATTCCCGCAAAGCAGGCTTTGCACTCCGCGGAATTTATAACCCGGACATTATTTATGAAACGGAGCACTTAGGGATTTCCCAATAAATAATCTACCCGCGCCTTAATTTTAATCTTGCTCTTTATCTTGCTCTTGCTCTTTATCAAGCAGGAGCAAGAGCGAGAGCACAAGAGCAAGAGTAAGAGTAAGATACCGGGTATATTAATTTTTGGGAAATACCTTAAACCTGAACTCCTGAATGGTGAGCCGTCCTCGTTCCCAAACTCCGTTTGGGAACGCAATTGCACGCAAAACTCCGTTTTGCATGTATGGCAAACGGAGTCTGGGAACAAGAACGGCTCACCTGACACCTGACACTTTTAATCGCACTCCGGAGAAGATTTACGATCTGCTGAATTCAGGAACGGGCGGTCTCCCCGAAATCCGTTATAATCGGATTTAATAATAATTATGGTAATATACATTTGACTTCATACCGAAATTTTTAAAATATTCTTTGAGAATCAATGGATTGATTATTGATCT
>JAUCGG010000124.1 GCA_030378015.1 Desulfococcaceae bacterium HSG8 | reverse complement strand
TATGACTTTTTAAACACTTTCTACACGAATATTTTATTTTTTAGGGAAATACCTATATATTTTCCGGAAAAATTCAATGACAGAGTATTCCTGGCATAACAGCTTTTTATTACACTAAAAATCATCGTGTTATCCTGGTCTGATGTCCGAAAAATTTATGAATCAGGTACTTACAAACAAGGCTTAGGGGAATATCACCACCGCAGAATACTATTTCCACCCTATTGACTTTTTCCCTTGTTTGAGAAAACGTAATAGGATAAAGTGCGGTCGGAAGTTCAGGCGGCTTTCAAATCATACATGAATTTTAATTATGTATTATCAGGGGAATTTGCATCAAAAGCTCCGAGCGGATTATATCAGTCTGCTTGTCATAACCTCCCCCGATAATAATATATGTATCATGCATTGTTTTTTAACCATTTTTTATTAGGGAGGTAAAAATTATGTTCAAACCCAGGTTCAAGATTTCGGAAATTTTTCTGGCTGCCCTGCTTGTGGGGATACTGACGGTGTCTGTTGCATCGGCAGCCCCGGGTTCGCTGCTCTGGCGATATCAGACAGGTGGTTCCATATCCTCTTCTCCTGCTGTGGGAGGGGATGGTACGATCTACATGGGAAGCTACGACGGCTACATTTATGCCATTAATGCCAACGGCTCTCTGAAATGGAGCTACGAAACCGGTGAAAGGGTATATTCTTCCCCTGCCATAGCGGCAGACGGAACGGTTTACGTGGGAAGCTATGACAAAAACCTGTACGCTATAAACAGTGACGGAACCCTGAAATGGACCTATCCGGCAGAAAGTGAAATCTACTCTTCTCCCGCGATCGGAACAGATGGCACGGTCTATGTGGGAGATCTGAACGGCTATATGTATGCTGTGAATGCTGACGGAACCCTGAAATGGCGTTACGAGACAGGCGGCTGGATTACTTCTTCCCCGGCCATAGGCCTTGACGGTTCTGTTTATGTGGGCAACCTGGATCATTATATATATGCACTGGAGCCTGAACTGGGAAAGCTGATATGGAAATATCAGACAGAGGGATGGATCGTTTCTTCGCCAACTGTAGGCGTTGACGGCACGATTTATATCGGGAGCCATGATCATTTTCTTTACGCGATGAGCCCTTACGGATATCCCAAATGGCGATATGAAACAGGCGGCGAGGTCTGGTCTTCCCCGGCTATCGGGATAGACGGAACGGTTTACGTGGGAAGCTATGATAACTTCGTTTACGCGATCACAGCTTTCGGGGAACTGAAATGGCAGTACGAAACAGAAGGTGAAATATGGTCTTCCCCGGCTATCGGGGCGGACGGAATCATTTATATAGGAAGCAACGATAACTCGCTGTATGCGTTTAATGACAACGGAACCCTGAAATGGAGCTACGCGGCAGACGGCGAAATATGGGGACTCCCGGCCATCGGGAGCGACGGCATTACCGGAACGATTTATGTGGGAAGCAACGACAGAAGCATTTATGCCATAGAAGGGGATTCAGCGTGGTCATATAGCGATTATACTGATTCAATAGCAGTTTATGCAAATTCTTCCTGGCCCAAATTCGGACAAAATAATTTCAACCTTCACAGGAAACCGGAATGGATATTGCCGTCACTTGCGCTGCCCACAGAGGAGCAGAAAGTATTCCCGGGTTACAGCGTTTCTGTTCCCCTGACCATAACGAATACAGGCCGCATCCCGCTTGAAGGCATTGAGATCGAAGTCGAATTTGATCCTGCTGTGCTGAAAGCGACAAGAGCAATTCTGCAGGAAGAACCCCTGGGTGAAGATGAAGACTACCTGTTCTCAACCAACTATGAAGTCTCCTATACCATAGAAGAAGAAGGAAAGATTATCGTCTCAATCTATGCAGATGAAAACATTTTCACAGGGGGAGGAGAAATAGCATATCTGAAATTCAATGCGGTGGGGAATGTCGGGGACACGACAAGCCTGAGCATTACGAAAAGCGAAGTGAACGAGACCTATGTGGGAGTAACGAACGGGTCAGTCAGGATCATTGACATCGTCCCGCCGTCGCTGCTTCTGCCCGCCGAAGCTGTCCATGTTTTCCCTGGTGATCCCGTATCCATGCCCATAACGCTGAACAATACCGGCGGTCTCGGAATTGAGGGTCTTGATATAGAAATAGACTTTGATGCCGCAGTGCTGGGTGACGTGCAGGTTACGCTGGTCAACGGAGCCTTGGAAGATAAAGACTACAGCATTTACACGACATCAGAGGAAGGGAAGATTATCGCTAAAATTTACGCCAGGGGCGAATTGTTCACAGGCGAGGGCGAAATAGGATATCTGAAATTCAATGCTGTAGGAAATGCGAATGACACTTCAACACTGACATTTGCAAAGGCTCAGATCAATGAAATTGATGTAAGCTCGGAAAGCGGATCTGTCTCCATTGACGAAGGGCTTTTTGCGATTTCAGGACTAATCGGTTATTACACCGATCCTGATAAAGTGCGTGTCCGAAATGTTCAGGTGACACTTGAAGCTGCCGGCATTGAGGATGACGGTGGTGACGGAGGCGACGGCGGTGACGGAGGAGACGGAGGCGATGGTGGTGATGACACTGCTTTCAGTGCAACCCAGGATACAGACACGGATGGTACTTACGAATTCTCCAATGTTCCGCTGGGGGATTATGTATCCACCCCCTCCAAGACAGATGACCTCTCGGGACTGAGTTCCACAGACGCGTCCAAGATCGCAAGATACGCGGCAGGATTCATTGAATTCACTGATTATCAGATGGTTGCGGCAGATGTGACCATGAACGGCGAAATCAGCGGAACAGACGCCTCCAGGGTTGCAAGATATCTGGCAGGTCTCATTGATTCTCTTAATGCTGATGGTACTGAGTGGGTGTTCATGCCCAATCCGCTGGAAGAAGACTGGTCACTGATATCTTATGCCTCAACCCGCGAATATTCCCCGCTGATTTCAGACAGGACAGATCAGGACTTTGTGGCTATCCGTCTGGGAGATGTGACGGGCAACTGGGAACCGGACACGAAAAAGCGGGTATATCCGAGATATATTCCGCGGGAATGTAAGATCAGCGCGGTTCAGGGTTCTTCTCTGACTCTTCCTGTTTTCCTGGATCAGGAAGCCGGGATTGAAGGAATTGACATATTGCTTACGTTCGATCCGGCAGTACTCCGGGCCGCGGACGTTACACTCGCCGGCGGCATCTTGGAAAACGGGGATTACGGATTAATGGTCAACACAACTGCTGACGGCAAAATGACCCTTGCTATGCCTGCCCGTTCTGATATGGTTACAGGCAGCGGAGACGTGGCGTTCATTACCTTTAATATTGTCGGTGAAGGCTCATCCGAGCTGTCTTTCGACACATTTGACTGTAATGAATCCTTTGCAGAAGGGGGATTCCGTGTGAGCGGAGGAGTTTGTCAGAAGCTCAGAGTTGATGTCACACAGTAAGACTGAGGTATATTTCAAAGACTTCCGGAATTCTTGGAATTTCGGAAGTCTTTTTTTTCGGCTATACCGAACGCGGTGATAAAATTCGTTTAATCAGTGAGCGGATGGCCACAGTAAATGAGCGAAAACAATAACGAAGAAAACTGTTTTTGAAAGAGTACGCTGAAAGTGGGAAATCTGATTATGTTGAAAGCTTTATTTTAGAAATTCAACCTTTTGCCAGTCATTCCACTCGATAAAAAAGCTTCCGCCAAACTCGTTTTCACCTATCCATGACCACCCTTCCTGACAAGTTTCGTAAAATGTGCGGTTATCCTTTAAAACAATCATGCACAAATTCTTTTCTTTATCGGTTACCACGATACGAGCGATATCTGAGGCAGGGATACTTAATACAGCGTCTCCGTGTTTTACTTTGAAAAAGCGGATCGGCTTGCCGCTGAAAGGCGTAATATGTCTGACGTAAGTCCTTTTATTCCCCCAATCCGTTACATATGCCATGAATTTTCCTGAAGAAGTGCAAGCTGCTGCAAAAAAGATAAACAAAAATATTACCAGAAATATTCTGACCCGCATGATTTTCCTCCGTCTGCATAAAATAAAATATAAATCACAAATCACAATACTCAAATGGGCGCATTTACAACTTGGGGGAGTCCCGGAGGGACGACTGAAAATAGGCCCGGCAATTTATTGCCGGGGCGGATATCCCCCGTTTTTTTCAGTCCCGGAGGGACTGAATGATCCGGAATACTCACCCGGCAATGAATTGCCGGGCTGTTTTCAGAAGTCCCTCCGGGACTGAAAATCACTCCCCCGACTTATAAATACGCCCTACTCAAAGTCTAATTAATTAATTCGGATATTGTGATTTGTTTCCCTGCCGCCACACCTTTATCGTCCTATCCTTACCCCCTGACGCTATGAATCGTCCGTCCGGACTGAATGCCACAGAACTCACCTCTCCCCGGTGTCCTTCCAGGGTGCATAGCAATCTGCCGTCGGTTACTCTCCATAACCTGACGGTGCTGTCTTTGCTTCCTGAAGCGATAATGTATCCGTCCGGACTGAATGCCACGGAATACACCGCATCTGTATGATCCTGCAACGTACGAATAAGTTTGCCGGTGTGGATTTCCCACAATCTGACTGTCCTGTCATAGCTGCCTGAAACCAGGATATTTCCGTCCGGGCTGAAACTAACTGATTCCACCCAGTTCCGGTGTCCCCGGAGGGTTCGCAAGGGCATGCCGGTATCTGTTTCCCAAAGCCTGATGGTTTTATCCCTTCCCCCTGATGCAAGGATACGTCCGTCAGGATTAAACGCGACAGAATATATCCCGTCACTATGTCCTTCCAGGGTTCTGAGTTTCCTGCCCGTACTTACATCCCAAAGCCCCAGGGTCTTATCGCCGCTTCCTGATGCGAGAACGTACCCGTCAGGGCTGAAGACCACAGAAGATACATAACTCCGGTGTCCTTGAAAGATGCGGAGTTCCTCACCTGAATTCACGCTCCACAGCTTGAAAGTTCTGTCTCCGCTCCCTGTTACAAGGGTTCGTCCGTCCGGGCTGAAGCAGACTGAGTCAACCCATTTTTCATGTCCAGCCAGGGTGCGTATAAGGCTGCCAGTACTCAGTTCCCATAATCCGGCCATATGATCCGCACTTCCCGAAGCAAGAATACGACCATCAGGGCTGAAGGCGAGAGTTCCGTCAGCGCAGATTCCTTTTTTATGTCCTCTCAGGGTATGCCAGACTTTATCCGGAAATGCCGCCTGCTTTATTCCAGGTTCCGGTTCACTGCCGGCAACTTTCAGAGGACAGGTTGATATAAAGAGAAAAAGCAGCAGCCAGGATATGTGTTTCATAAGCATTCACTTGTGCGTTGAAATTTCGGATAGAAGCAGGGGCCTTTCTGCTCGGTTCGGATTGGCAAATCCGAACCCCGCACATGCGGGGATTTGCCAATCCCCCGCGAGCATCAGTAGCCTTTCTGCTCGGTTCGGATTGGCAAATCCGAACCCCGCACATGCGGGGATTTGCCAATCCCCCGCGAGCATCAGTAGCCTTTCTGCTCGGTTCGGATTGGCAAATCCGAACCCCGCACATGCGGGGATTTGCCAATCCCCCGCGAGCAGCAGTAGCCTTTCCGCTCGGTTTCGGATTGGGCAATAGCCTTTGGCGGCGGCGAGCCGAGCGAAGAGCGAAGGATACGGATTTGCTGTCCAAGTCAGGGGCACAAAGTGAAAGATGCCCTTTGCATGAAGAAAAGTCATCTCAGTTCTCTGCCCGGATTTTCACCGAAGGAAAAAGCGACGGATTCGTATGCGGCAGAAATTTTGCAGCGCTGAACCGGTTCATGAAATCCTGATTCACATTCAGTTCAAGGTAAGTGATCCGCTCCCTGATCCTGTCAATCTCGGCTATACATTCAGGCGACGTAAGTGCCAGGGTGGCCCCGCCAAGGGAACTGTTTCCCAGTGGTTTGTAACAATCCGGGGGCAGATCAGGAATCATTCCTATGGATATTGCAGATCGGGGGCTGATAAAAGAACCGAAAGTTCCTGCCACGTAGAACCTTGAAAGCTCACTGAGTGACATGCCCACGGAGGCCGTAATGGTCTCAAGAATGGTGTACATGGCAGCTTTGGACCTGATGAGGCTGTCAATGTCTGTCTGGCTGATAATCAGCTCTTCCCCGGCGGCGGAATTATTCTCAGGAACCACCGTAAGATATCGGATATTGTCCTTCTCTTTCAGTCTGTGGCCGCAGACGGATGGCAGGAGTCTGCCCCGGATATCCAACATGCCGGAAAGAAAAAGATGGGCAGCAAGGTCTATCAGTCCGGAACCGCAGATCCCTTTCGGCGGCATGTTCCCGATGGTACGGATGTCAAATTCATGGGTGTCCGGATCAATGGCAATTTTATCAATAACCCCTGGACCCGCCATCATTCCCATCTTGGTAACACCGCCTTCCAGAGCAGGCCCCGCTGCCCCTGCACACGCAATCAGCCAGTTTTTATTCCCGAGAACAACTTCCGCGTTTGTTCCCACATCCACCAGTATGGCGGTATCTTCCGCAGTGTTCATACCGGAAAACAGTATCCCCGCAATCAGATCGCCGCCGAAATAGCTGCCCACGTTCGGAAAGACCAGGATCCTGCACAGCGGATTCGCGGCCTTAATTCCCAGTTCCTCAGCCTTTACTACCCCTGGTTTGTTCACTACAGGTATGTAAGGCTCGCGGATTATCCATCGGGGGTTCAGTCCCATGAAGAGATGTGTCATGGCAGTGTTACCGGCCACGGAGATCAGATAAATATCCTGTGGAGAAATCCCTTTTTCAGCATCCGCCTTTTGCAAAGGGCCGGGGATTCGTATTTTTCCGCATAAAGCCACAATCTCACGATTCAGGCCGTCTATGATCAGCCGATTGACTGTTGCCAGCCCTTCTTCCGTATCCGCATAATGGATTCTTGCCAATATATCCGGTCCCACAGATATCTGGGGATTATCAAACGCTGATTCCCCCAGTATCCGGCCAGTTGAAATATCCGCAAGGCGCAAAACAACCCGCGTCGTGCCCAGATCAACGGCCAGGCCCATAAAAGGCTTTCTATCCTCTGCATGGGCAATTCCTGTTAAAAGCCACTGCCCCCTGCTCGGAACAAGGATACAGCGGACATGATAGTTCCACTTCCTGAGAATATCCGGCAGTTGTTTTAAAAGAGAAAATTCTGTGTGTATGGCATCAGTATGAAGCTCCTTCTTCAGGGCATTGATAATCCGATCTGCATCAGCAGTATTATCCTGAAGGGAAGGAGGAGACAAAGAAATAGTTTTTATCCAAGGCTCTGATATGCCTGACATTTTTTTAGGTATTTTTTCTGCAGGTTTCATGGTCGGTATCTACTCCGTTTTTTCGGAAAAGTTTATCACCTGAAAAAATTTTTGTAAACATAATAAAAAAATATATACAAACCGGAACTTAAAAAATTTCCTACAGAATCTGTCAGTTTTTCAAAAGAGATAAACTTACAAAATTTGCAGTAAATTATATAAGATATTGAAATTAAAGATAATAAAAACTACAAAAAATGTAAGTTTCCGATTTCGGAAACGAGACCGGTTTATCTCTGTTTTTTATCAGGATCCAGGATGATGTTACGATGATCGGTATAGAGCCTGTTGCTGCCATTTCCAACAATGAATACCGAGTCAGTTTGTAGTTCCGCCTTTAGGCGGCGCGAAACCGCCCGGGTAAAGCTGGTGGATAGAACCCCGCTCTACTTCCTGAGTCCAGTCTGAAACTTGCAAAAAACATCAATCGGCAGATCGCTCCCGAAATGCTCGCCTGGGATTGACAAATCCCAGGCATTTCCGGCGGATTTGTCAATCAGCCTGGAGCGGTTCAGGGCATTTTTCGATCTGATGAGTATTGATGACCATATTTTCACTTTCATCACATCACGCCTGATTTTACTAAAGCCTTGATCAGTTTATCTCGGAATACGCCTGCGTCCGGATAACGCAGCCGCGACAAGACAGACCGCATTTTTGTCTCATCTGCCGGCACCTCGGCTTCCCTAAGGGCACGGTCAATGACTCTGGCAACAGGTTCAGGAATATCCTCCCGGTGTTCCCGGATAGGCACAGCAGGGTTTTCCGAAATAACGCGCATATAATCAGCAACCCCGGGGGATTTTTTCTCGCGCTGGCATTGAAAGAACATCTCCCTGAAACCCTTCCGCACCCATGCGCCGGTCAGTGCCTCGTAAAACACGACAGCAATTGAAAAAACATCTGTGACAGGGCTGAGATACTTGTAGTGGGTGATCTGCTCACGGGGCCAGTAAACGGGGGTACCGGCCACCTGACCTGCCATAGTCATATTACTCAGTCCGGCGGTCTCAAAGCTCTTTGAAAGCCCGAAATCAACAATTTTAGGAGTGCGGCTGGCCCCGGCCAGCAGAATATTTCTCGGTTTCAGATCCCGATGCACGATACCGGCAATGCGTTTTTCCCTTCCATCCGTAAATCTGAGCTTCAGCTTGACCCGGTGGGCATGAGCCAGGCCTTCGAGAACTCCCAGCATGATCGGCGCTGCTTCTTTGATATCCAAGCGTCCGCCCTTGGATTTGATGAACTGATCCAGATCAGTGCCGTCAACAAACTCCATCACGAAAAAAATTGTATCTCCGGTCTTTCCGTGCCTGAGGATTTCAACAATGTTTTTGTGCCGAAGCTGCTTGGTAATCTTGACTTCCCGCTGGAACATGCGGACGCTTGTCTCATCTGCCGCTACCTGGGGGAGCATTGTTTTTATCGCTACAACGCGCCCCGTAGATTCCTCAACAGCCTTATATACCACGCTCATCCCCCCGCGTCCGAGTTCATCATCAAGACGGTAGCCTTTGAATGCCGGGACATCCGAAGAATGATCCGTTGCATCAGGATCCGCTATGAGGGACTTGAAAATATCCACCGGATCATCAATTTCTCTCCGCCGGCAGGCTTCGCACACATATTCATCCGAATCCGCCCGGGTTCCGATGTCCGCCTCATCCGTCACATTTTTGCCACAATATGCGCAGCGTCGTATGCCCTGCTTCGAAGGGATCTGCTGCTTCCTGCTGCATGACGGGCAAATGACAGAATCGGCATTTCTGCCCGCAGGTATTTCTTCGCCACATTCCGCACACACCACAGTACCCATTTTAATGGAAATCTCCATGATGGTGTCACCTACTGCAATCTGGTCCCCGTTTTTCAGCCGGACTTCTTTTATTCCATCCGGACCCTGGGTCACACCCGGCTCCGGAGGCTTTCGCCCCCCGTAACGGATTCTGTTTACAAACATGCCGTTTTTACTGTTAAGGTCGGTCACCATGCATTCGGGCGGGGAAATTTCCATCAGGAAATGGTGCCGTGATACATAGGGATCGTCAGATAAGGATACGCGAGCGTCTGCTGCACGGCCAAAGAGGAAACAGTCAGGTTCATAGAAAGTAAAGGTTTGGCCCTCTGCCGGACCCGCTGTGACTTTGACTTCGACATGCATGAGGTTCTCCGGTCGTTGTCAGTGGATGGGGAAATTCCCGATTCAAAAATGCGTTATAACCAGCTTTTTTATTGTATAATATCCGTCGCTTTCAGACTTATAATCAGCAATTCACAATTTTCTGACCCCGAAAATAAATACCCGTAAATATAGATGGCGAAGCGAAGCGTAACCCGGCATCAGTAGGTCGAAAAGTTTTGCAAACAGTGGATTCCGGGGTTTTCCGAATTTCTGATTACAGGTGATTTCCGGAAAAGAATATACCAAGTGCAGTTTGTAGTTCCGCCTTCAGGCGGCATAACACCGCCTGAAGGCGGAACTACAAACTTTGATCTGGTATGTTTTTTATTGGAAATCACCATAACGGATTTAGGGGAGGCTCGCGAAAGCCGCCCAAAGAAGCTGATATCAGAAGATTGTGCAGCCAGTTATCGTGATAGCGGAATCCGTTAAGTCGTTCCGCCGGACTCTGCAATCCGTCATACTTCTTCACTGTATAAGGGTTTGAAGGAGCGAAGTTGAGAATAAGCGCCCAGCCTCGGATACCGAGTTCTGCTGAAAGCATAACACCATGAAAATACTGAGTGTTAAAAAGGTGGCGATCCAACCTCCGCATCAGACGGTCGGGCATATTGCTCGTTCTGTACGCGTCCGGAAAATCGTATGCTGCCGAAAACTTGCTGATATTTTTTCGTATTTTCCCTATTTTATCAGCGATTACGGAAAGAAGAGAAACTTTTTCCGTCCATTCGGCGAAACGTCTGACTCTCTGCGAAAAAGAGGCTTTGGTAGCGGCTCCGTAGCATTCCCGGAGCTTCGTGACGACCTCCTGATAAATTTCTCCGAACTTCTTTTTCGCCCGATTCCGGATGCTGATGAACATATGAAGGAAGCACAGAATCAGCGCGGCAGACGGAAAAAGACTTTTCCATGTGTTCACAGTGGCTTTCCATCCGTCGGTATTCACGGTTTCGGGAGAATAGTCAGGAGAGAGGTTCCGGGCTTCCTTCAGGGCATCCTCGCCGGCGCTGTCCGCAACGGAAACTCCGAGAACGCATTCTTCCGCCACGGTGGTGGCGACATAAGCTTTCTCTCCGCCGATCCGGGTATGTTTCTCATCGGCAATAAGATGTCCGGGCAGTTTCTCCGGTTCTCTGACCGTCGTACCGACAATGCTGTTCCGTCCTAGGGATTGTTCTGTACGATGCCAATACATGGGATCTCTGCCGAAAACATACGCCAGTGCCCAAAAAGGAACGGAGAATTTACGAAGGAACAGGGCCTTTTCTGTTTCCTCTGTCATCCCTGTCATATAAGGCATGACGAAGGACGGACGGACTGTGTAGCTGACTCCGCCGATTTCTATGCGACGAATTCTGATTCCCTGTTTTTTCGAGATACGACTATCTTTCGCCCGCCAGCCGCGTTCAGCACCGGGCGGAAAAAGTTCGGGATATTCCGCAATCATTTCGTCTATATACAGCCTGAACGGAAGCGGATAGCCCAATGTCGCATAACAGGTTTCCTGCGGAAAGGGGAGGCAGATTGTGCGATTTCGCCGCGGAGCCGATTCTGACATGTTTTTTTTATTCATCAGAATTTCCTCCTTCCTTAAATTAAGGATTATATTATATTTCATTTTACAAGAGGACGGAAGACTTGTCAATGCAAAAGGAGCCTCCCTAAATCCGTTATAATCAGCCGAATTTTTATATGAAAATCCGCGGTAACGGAGTTCCAAACTTGCAGTTTGGCATTGCGTAAGCAATCGTAGCGAAGCTTACGCATACAGTATCAGCGGTTTCATCATTCGTTATGACCGTCAGGTCATGGAAGTTCCCCGGAATGACAGTACGTTAAATCGTCATTCCGGGGAACCTTCATGATCACAACGAATGATGAAACCCGCACGACTCCCCTTTCGTAAAGGGGGATTTATTCCGGGATTTCCGGGCCTGCGGAGTTCAAAGCTTGCCTTTGTGAATTCATCTGTTTGTTTTTTATTGCAGATTACACACAAAACAAGCTTTCAACCCCCGCTGAAATGCTTAAAATTGTGACATACTGCTCATCATTCGGTTAATCAAAACCGACTTTTGTTAATTTTGATTCCGATTAAATCCGATACCATAACCGGATGTGAATTTCAATACTTTTTACTTTTTTTTTCGAAAAAGGCTGCTATCTGTTTCCTTTGTATGATATTCGGAGAGATTATACCGAAGTCTGAGATAAAGGAGGTAAGGATACGGATAAAATACTTATACTGATATCAGCGGCCCTACTGACTGTATTTTTGCAGATAGCCGTAACAGGGGACGCATGCGCCTGCGGACCGTTCCGGATAAAGGAAATTCCCGGCAGACAGGAGATCACAGTGAGTCTCACAGCAGGTCCGGAGGTTGTGCGGAAAAGAACCGGAAGCATCGCCTTCCCTGCAGAACCGAACGGGATCCCTCGGACAAAGCGAAAGGAAAAGGCAAAAAAAATATCCGGCGCCGGACAAAACCCGGCAAAGGACGCAAAGACTGCGCCAGGTGCTGATCAACCTGCTCGGCAATGCCATGAAGTTTACGAAAGAAGGCGGGGTGACGGTGCGGGTAAGGAAGACCTCCGAGGTTTCAACCTTAAAGACCTCAAAAACCTCGGAGGTCTCGTTGAAAACGAAAACCTCGGAGGTCTTTCTTACCTTTGAAGTCGAAGACACGGGCCCCGGCATTGCCCCCGATGAATTAAGCAATCTCTTTGAACCCTTTGTGCAGACCGGAACCGGGCAGAAGTCGCATGAAGGAACCGGCCTGGGACTGGCCATCAGCAAAAGGTTTGTGCGACTGATGGGCGGAGAGATAAGGGCTGAGAGCGAAGCCGGGCGCGGGACGACGTTCACATTCCGGATTCGGGCGGGCATGGCTGATGCGTCCGATATTGAAACCGGGAAACCTGCCCGGCAGGTCATCACCCCGGAACCGAACCAGCCCCGTTACCGGATTCTGATCGCCGATGACAAGGATGACAACCGGAGGCTTATCTTCAACCTGCTGAATCCGCTGAATTTTGAACTGAGAGAAGCGGAAAACGGCAGGGAGGCCGTTGAAACATGGAAAAAGTGGCATCCGCACCTGATCTGGATGGATATAAGGATGCCGATGATGGACGGCCGCGAAGCCGTGAAAGTGATCAGGGGACTTGAAACAGAAAAATCAGGCATCAGCCATCAGACATCAGCCATTATCATTGCCGTAACCGCCTCCGGATTTGAAGAGGATCGGGCCGCTGCCCTGGCTGCGGGCTGTGATGATTTTTTGTGCAAACCTTTCCATGAAAATGCTGTGTATGACCTGATGACAAAGCATATCGGGGTTCGTTTCGTGTATGAGGAAGGCCCTGAAACCGTTCCTCCCGGGGAGGAAAAAGCGGATAAGGAAGTTCTGACTCCCGAAAGACTGAACGCCCTGCCCCGAGAGTGGCTCGCCGATCTGATGACCGCTGCAATAAGGACTGACCCGAAACGCTCGGACGCGGTTATTGACCGAATTCGGGAACATGATGAACCGCTGGCGGACGCTCTGTCCGATCTGGTCGGGAAGTACCGTTTTGATATTATACAGGAATTATTGAAGTAAGCCGCAATCCCACGACCTCCTTTGTTTTCTGGTGCAAGTCCTATTCGGCCCATCTCTTGTTCGGTTCGGATCGAACCCCGCGGGGATTTGTCAATCCCCGCGAGCACACGGTTTTTTTCCTCCCTTTCGTAAAGGCCGGGGATTTTTCATCGGGACTACATTACCCGCTCTGCTCCCGGCGGATTTGCCAATCCGGGCCGAGCCACGGGCCCGGACGAAGATCACGGGCCGACAATCCGATGTAGAACGAATTTGCAATTCGTTTCAGGCACGATTTGAAAAATCGTGCTACATTTCCTGCTCGGATTGGCAAATCCCGCGGGGTGGCTCGGATTTGCCAATCCGAGCCGAGCCACGGGTCCGGACGGGCCGACAATCCGACTGTAGAACGAATTTGCAATTCGTTTCAGGCACGATTTGAAAAATCGTGCTACATTTCCTGCTCCCGGCGGATTGGCAAATCCAGCGGGTGGCTCGGATTTGGCAATCCGAGCCGAGCCACGGGCCCGGACGAAGATCACGGGCCGACAATCCGATGCAGAACGAATTTGCAATTCGTTTCAGGCACGATTTGAAAAATCGTGCTACATTTACTGCTCCCGGCGGATTGGCAAATCCCGCGGGGGTGGCTCGGATTTGCCAATCCGAGCCGAGCCACGGGCCCGGACGGGCCGACAATCCAATGTAGAACGAATTTGCAATTCGTTTCAGGCACGATTTGAAAAATCGTGCTACATTTTCTGCTCCCGGCGGATTGGCAAATCCCGCGGGTCGCTCGGATTTGGCAATCCGAGCCGAGTCGTTTGGCCCGAACGAGGATCAAAGCCGGGCATTGAGATTTGGGATTTATTTGTATATTGAGATTTGGGATTTGTTCTGTGTCGGTTCAGGTCGGAGACCTGAACCGACACAGAATCACATAGCGTAAAGAGCTGCTCCGATAGCTCCTGTGAGCTGGGGATATTCCGGAACCAGTATCTTTCTACCCACGATATCTTCGGTCATTTTCACCAGAAACGGGTTATTCGCAACAACCCCCCCGGTCATCACCACATTCTCCGTGAGCGAATCCATCTCCAGCACCCTTTTGACAACTGAGAAAAAAAGTCCTTTCACAATATCTTCCACCTTCTTTCCATGTCGTATATTTTCCAATACCTCTGTGCCGGAAAAAACTGTGCAGAAGCTTCCCAGTTTCACCATGTCCAGGGACTGTTTCGCCAGACTGTCCATATTTTCCAAGGGGATATCAAGCCGCGCGGACATCTCCTCCAAGAATGCACCGGTTCCGGCCGCGCATTTCCTATTCATCTTAAATCCGTCTCGCTGTCCCTTTTCATTTAACTTGATGATCTTATTATCCTGGCCCCCGATATCAATAATGGTGATTGCCTGGGAAAAATAATAGTAGCAGCCCCTTGCGTGGCAACTGATTTCTGTTTTATTTTCCTCTGTAATGAATGAGACATTCTTCCTCCCATATCCCGTGGATACTGCCCCGGAGATATCTGTCTCAGTAGCATTTGCCATGTCCAGGGAAGCATCAAGACAGCGTCTGGCTGTGGCGGAAAAATCAGTACCGGACTTTTCAACCGCGTGGCCGATCAGTTTTTTACCTGCATCAAGGATGGCCACCTTGGTTCTCGACGCTCCCACGTCTATTCCTGCAAAAATCGGTTTTGATGTCATTATGATTCTTATCGTAGGGTGGAGCGAAGCGTAACCCACCATTTGTTCTTTATCACGAATCACGTTTCACGCATCATGGTGGGTTACGCTTCGCTCCACCCACCCTACGTCAACGCTAGAATTTGGATTCCAGGGCCTTCACAAGATTCCTGATTGATATATTATAGGGCGTCTCTATACCTGCCTGCTGGCCGTATTCGACAAATTTCCCATTAATATAATCAACCTCGGTCCTGCGTTTCATTTCAATATCCATAAGCATGGAAGGCTTATGATCTCCTGCGTTGCCCATGTATTCAATCGCGTAGGGGTAAAAATCCCATCCCAGGCTGATTTCATTGGCCCTGGCTATTTTTACACATTCTTTGATCAGGGAATCAACAAGTTGAAAGCTGATGGGGTCACTCATGGCCTGGGCCATGGTGAATCCCGTAACAGCACATATAGGATTCATAGAGGCATTCAGGATTGCCTTCCGCCAGACCATTGATATAATACTATCTGTGCGTTCCGTCCCTAAGCCGCATTTAGTGAGGACTTCAGCAATGGCAATGGCAGCATGTTCAGATCCCGGGTCAAGTTCCTGGATAAAATGCGGCGGGTGATGAAAGGGCATCCGCACATGCCCCGGTTTTGCAAGGCCGCACCCGTAATTCACTACTGCCCGCATCACAGGCTTCTTCCCTAAAACCTGGGCAAGCGCGAGTTCCGTATCAATGCCGTTCTGCCAGCTTACCGCATAAACCCCTTCTTTATAAAAGCTTTCGATGGCCGAGGCAATCAGCGGCGTGGCTGTGGCTTTTACTGTAATAAAAATCACATCAGGGACATTATCTGCCAGATCATCTATACTGATGCATGTACGCGCTACTTTCTGCTGAATATTTTCCGCACCTTCGATGATAATCCCGGGATCTTTTGCCGGTTCAATCAGCTCAGGAATCACATCGCAAAGGGTGACATCATACCCGCCTTTTGCAAGGAATGCCGCGACAATACATCCCACCGGCCCGGCGCCCACGACTGCAAATGATCGGGGGCTAAAGTTAGGTTCCGCTTTCATTTTCATACCCCTTTTAAATAGATAGTTAGTGGTTGGCTTTCACAGGCTCCGGGTTAAGTTTCTGATTCAAGAATTCCGAAGGCTTCGGCATCCAGGAGCCTGACACCGTTTTTCTGCAACACTTCCACAGCTTTGTCATTGTCGCCAAAACGAAAGACCATTACGGCGTTTCCGGACGAACTCCCGACAAAAGCATAGGTGTAAAGTACATTGATTTTTGCTTCCATAAGATGTTTCAGGATTTTGGCAAGGCTTCCGGGTTTGTCTTCAATCTCTGCAGCAACCACCTCATCCACACGCGCTGGCATCTGCTTTTCCATCATAACCCTGCGGGCAACAGCCACATCCGATACAAGGAGCCTCATTTGACCAAACAAACCTGTATCCACCAGATTCATGGCTCTGAGATTAATTCCGGCTTCGCCAAGAGCATTTGTGATCTCATACAGACGACCGGGTGAATTTTCAATTGATACGGAAATCTGTTTCAGTTTTTTCATGTAAAAACCTCCGTTTCTTAGTTGATATGGGTCCAGGTAACAATTATTTGAAGAACTCCGAAATGCTCGCCTGGCCCTTCAAACAATGCAAATGGAACAGCAACTGATGATAAAACTACATTATAGCTACAATGTAACTAAAAAGAAACAGCTTGTCAATAATTTTCAGAATAATAAAGGCCCCAAAAAATAACTTAGGGAACTCCGAATAAATAATATACCCGGCTCCTGCTCTCCTGCTCGGTTCGGATTGACAAATCCGAACCCTCGGCGGGGATTGTCAATTCCCCGAGCGGGATTTTATGGGAAAACCTCTGGCAGCCATTAATAGCCAATCCCGCGAGCGGAGATTTTATTTCTTGGGAACTTCCATAACCTGACGGTCACAACAAATGCTGAAACCGGGACTGCATAGGGTGCAATTAAAAGTGTCAGGTATTTGGGCCTTGTTCCCAAACTCCGTCTGGGAACGAGGACTTAGGCGATTTCCAGAAAAGAATATAGCAAGTGCGGTTTGTAGTTCCGCCTTCAGGCGGTGCTATGCCGCCTGAAGGCGGAACTGCAAACTTTGATCCGGTATGTTTTTTATTGGAAATCACCTTATCTTTTTAGGAATGAGGTCTAAATAACTTATTTATTTCTGTAAAATCAGATAGTTATGATATATTTTTTTTAGACCGAAGCAAATTTTGTGCCAAATTCAGATTTAATAATATCAGCGTGTTATTCCGAAGCAAATTTTTGGCACATATTTTGCTTTGGGAATTATGTTCTGATAACAATCTGATTACATAAAGAATATTAAAATGGGAAAGTTATTTAGTCCCCATTCCTTACGAATACAATCATAGTGCCCGGCAGATTATCTTTCGATTTTGTAACGTAATCTTTCAGATTGCGTTTTCCGAGTGCACAATCTGAAAGATTACGCTACAGATGACATTAATTTTGAAGCGGAAAACTTAGCAAGCAGCAAAAGCAACTATAAGCCATGAAACTTAAAAATAAGGTAGCACTCATACTGGGAGCGGTAAAAGGGATCGGAAAAGGGATCGGCCTCGCTCTTGCAAAGGAGGGGGTAAAGGTAGCCCTGAATTATTATGACTGGGAAGAAAGTCTGCCGGATATGAAACGGGACTTTTTTCAGACCGGTCAGGAATATCTTATCCTCAG